>JABIDL010000038.1 GCA_018651745.1 Candidatus Neomarinimicrobiota bacterium
CGACACAAGGATTTTCAGTCCTCTGCTCTACCGACTGAGCTACCAAGCCAACCAACTATCAAATTTACTTATCCGGAATATGGATGAAAAACGTCGTGAAAATTAGTCGTGAGTTTTTCTCAATGCAAACCGAAACTCAGCTATTTTAACATCTTTCTTTATTTTCTTGTTTGAAGACAAGAAAACTCCTATGTTTTCCAACGTTTCTCTCTATCCGAGGTAACATATCAAATGGACATTATTTTAGCAACACATAATCTACACAAAGTGGAAGAAATTTCTTCTAGATTAGGGGACCTTCCTGTAACGTGGATGACGTTGGAAGATTTCCCTCACATTGGCGAGATTGAAGAAACTGGCTCAACATTGCTTGATAATTCTCTGTTAAAAGCTCGGACTGTCAACGCAATCACTGGTTTGCCCGCATTAGCAGATGATACGGGGCTTGAAGTTGATGCCTTGGATGGTGCACCGGGAGTATATTCCGCGCGGTGGGCAGGAGAAGACGCCTCTTTTGAGGATAATATCAACAAATTATTAATTGAAATGAAGTCAGTAGAACTTGAAAAAAGGACAGCCCGATTCAGAACAGTGATTTCTCTTGTGGATGGTCCCACAGAAAAATGGGTTGAAGGGTGCGCCGAGGGAATCATTGCCGAGAAACCTAAAGGCAATGATGGATTTGGATATGATCCTGTTTTTTTTCTTCCACAAACAGGGAAAACATTTGCGGAACTTTCTCTTGAAGAAAAAAATAGAATAAGTCATCGGGGAACCGCTTTGGAAAAATTGAGAGATGTAATTAAATACCGGCTGGTCGATCAGCCCCAACACCAGGAGGATGTAAGCCTATAAGTAGACCGCTATTGTTTGATGTACCTCTTTGAGGTAACAATTAAATTAAAAAAACAGAAAACAATCATTGACTAATAAGTTGATAGCAGGTCTTTTTATCCTCCTGACCATCGGGAAATCCTACGGGCAGCAGGCAGACTCCGTCCAAATTCCTTTTCCCCATCTTGTTTCGCGATTTGTAGTAAACCCATTTTTCGAAACGAAAAAAACTTTCCCTCTTTTTGCTGATACTCTTCTTATCCCCACAGATTTGATTCCTATTCCATTTGCAAGAAAGGGGAGTGAAATCCAGATAGATAGGGAATTCGAATTCATCACAATTATACAAACTGTAGATGGATTTATTAACAAAATTCCATTTACCGCCCCTGTGGATTGGTACGTTACGCAGATGTTTATTTCAAAGAGAAGAGAGAGTTTTATCCAAACATTTACAAGCGTAACTAAATCTGTTGCAAGCAGCACAAAATCTGGACATGGGCAGGCAATGGAAGTAATAGGCGTGGATGTTGGTGATCTTGGCAGAGTTTCTCTTCATGCAAGAGGGAATGTCAATATTTCCGGAAAAATGGTTTTCCAAGATCAGCAGCTTGTTCGATCCAGTATTAATGAAACGCAAAACACACATTTGGAGTTTGATCAAAAAGAAAATTTTAATGTCCAGGGGAAAGTTGGAGATCGCGTATCTGTATTTATGGACCACGATTCGGAACGGGATTTTGATTGGGAAAACAATATCCGGATCAAATATGAAGGCAAAGAAGATGAGATTGTTCAAAAAATAGAAGCCGGGAATGTGTCTTTAAGTTTACCCGGTTCGCAAGCATTGATGGGATCTGCCGGACATTCCGGACTTTTCGGGATTAAAACTATTTCCAAGTTTGGCCCCCTGGACGTAACTGCCATTGCGTCAGTGGTGGAAACGAAACGCGAGCAACAAGAATATACCGGAAATAATGAGGCGAAAACTCAGCAGATCAAAGATACAGATTATGTAAAAAATAAATATTTTTTCATTCACGAGTTGTTTCGAAATGGGATTGATACTACGTTATCTGAAAGTCACCGTGTTGTTGTGCCACCGTTTTATCCACTAAATAATGGGTTACATAATATTGGATCCGTCATTGTACGAAATTTTGAACTATATAAACTTGACAATACAACCAACTCCGAATCAGAAGAAGGAACTGCTCACGCTGATCTTAATAATCCTGATGAAAGTTTAGATCAAACCGGGAATTTTAAACGGTTGGAACTGGCACAAGAATATTCGATTGTAGAAGATCTTGGATTCATTCGGCTTCGTCAACGTGCTCAAGATGAAGTGTTTGGATGCTCATATATTTTAGTTGACCGCTCTTCTGGTGATACAGTTTTGACCGTTGGGGAGCCCATATCTGTAGACAATGAATTACTAAAGCTTAAAATGCTTAAACCTCGATCTCTTACTCTAGATCATCCCACATACGATCTTATGTTTAAAAATGTGTATTACTTAGGCACAACCAAAATAAACCGCGAAGGATTTGAAGTTAGAATTGTGAACAATAGGTTGCCCGTACCAAGCCATTTAGATCCATTGGGTACACCATTTATCACTCTATTCGGGTTAGATAGTGTGGACGAAAGTGGGAATCGACAAGCCGATGAACTTATTGATATTTCTAATCCGAATATTATATCTCTAGATAATGGTGAATTGATTTTTCCTACATTTTTCCCATTTGCCAACGACTCACTTTCAGGTGGAACGGGTCATCCTGATTTGCAGGAAGTCCTAGGCACCGGTATTATGTACACTACAACCGATAGAACGCAGATTGATAATGACAGCAGATTTACAATTGAAGTGGACTACTCCAATCAAAGTTCCACTATAAGTCTTGGTTTCATGATTGTAGAAAATAGTGAACAAGTATTAAAAAACGGTATACCACTGAAAAAAGGAATTGATTATTCTGTCGATTATTTTTCAGGAACATTGGTTTTACTAGATGAAACCGATCCGAATGCTGAAATTCGTATTTTGTTTGATAAACACGAATTGGTTTCCTTTGATAAAAAAACCATTCTAGGCGTACGAGGACAGATGGATATCAATGAGCATTCTTATCTTGGATTGACTGCTTTGTATTTTAATCAATCGGTTATCAATGAAAAAATAGAAGTTGGTTATGAGCCAATGCGGAATTTTATGTGGGGGATGAACGGTAGAGTAGAACAGCCGCTGGATGGACTTTCTCGCTGGCTGGATAAACTACCTGTCATTGAAACGGATCGCCCATCTAGCTTTTCGGTGGAGGGCGAAATTGCCCAAATTATCCCAAATCCAAATCCTATCAATAATTCGGCGACAGGCGATCCGGATGGAGTGGCATTTATAGACGATTTTGAAGGGGCCAAGCGGACAACCACAATTCCTATCCAGCGAAGATTTTGGAAAGAATCCTCAGCGCCGGTAGATCCAATAACCGGAAATCCAATGCGGCAGTTCAACCGCGCCAGAACCAATTGGTACAATCCATATGGGCAAGTTCGTACGAAAGATATTTGGCCCAACTTATCTACTTCTATCCGGGCTCAAAATGAAACAACGGATATTTTAATCATGAAATATACACCGCGGACGGTTCAGGCAGATACAGATGTGGATTCCATTTGGGGAGGGATAATAACTCCTCTGTATTCTGGAGATAATGACCAAACCTCCACGAAATTTTTTGAAATTTGGGCGAAGGGATCCGGAGTCAACTTATCTATAAATCTTGGACAAATAAGTGAAGATAGAGATGGAAATGGAGAATTAAATACGGAGGATATTCCGGCTGGAGGACTGAAAGGAGATGGGATTTTACAAGATGCAGAAGATGTAGGACTTGATGGATGCAGTGATGCGCAGGAAGATGGTTGGGGCGGATGCTTACCAGACAGTATGAGTTTTTCTGATCTTTTTACATCAGGCGATACCATTCTTATCAATTCAAAAACAGTGGATGGTGGAGGTGATGTGGACCCAACGGACCCGAATGGAGACAACTGGAGCTATTCCGAGGGTAGCATCAATTACGATCATATTAATGGTACAGAGGGGAATGCATTGGATGCCGGAAGATATCCTGACACCGAAGATTTAGACCGGACGAATTACCCGGATATGACAAATGATTATTTTACAATAAAATTTGGGCTGGACGATGAAACGTATTTTTCCGGTGAAACCAAGGATAACGGAATTGCAACAGGATGGAAATTATATCGGGTTCCACTTGTTGATTTTTCAAAAATTGATTCATCAAAAAGTCAGGAATGGAACAACATTCAGCATATGAGGCTGGTTTTAACCGGTGGAGACAAAAATTCCACTTCCATCGTCCAAATTGCAAAAATTGAGCTGGTTGGAAATGATTGGAAAGAAATGGGCATTGCGGCGGACACGGTGACTACTTTTTCCAAAACGGATAGTGATAGTATTTTTGCTATATCAGTAATTAATACAGAAGATAACGCCTCATACCAACCGCCCAGCGGGGTTGAAGGTGAATATGATCGTATCAATCAAATCCAATCGAAAGAGCAGTCGTTGGTTCTTTCTTTTACCGATCTTCCTGCAGGGAATAAAGGCGCTGCAATGAAATCCGGCATGACGCTTTCAGGTGATCGTGCCAAAAGTTATTTGACATATGATAGAATGAAAATGTATATCTACGGTCTTGAAAGTAATTGGGTAAAATCTGTTGAAACCGATGTAGAGTTTTTCCTTCAGTTCGGATTCGAAGGAAATTATTATGAAGTGACTCAACCAGTTTATGCCGGATGGGATGAAACGGTTGGAAGGAATTCCATTGATCTTGATCTCAATTGGCTTTCAGCACTCAAATTGACAGATGCTGAAACTAGGAAAATCAGGGATTCAGATATTATCACAGATTCTTCCGGCGTAAAGGAATACCAGTTTACGGATGAGTCCGAAAATCCAACCGGGAAGCGAATAAAAATTGTCGGTTCCCCCGCCCTAAATCGAATCCAATTTTTTATTGCAGGAATCCAAAACAAATCAGATGGACCCATCACAGGTGAAATTTGGATAGATGAACTCAGGCTGAGCGGGGTAAAAAAGGATAAAGGTGTTTCTTTGCGGCTATCTTCAAAATTTACATTGGCAGATATTATGAATACTTCTTTTGCCTACAACAGGCAGGATGCAGATTTTCATACGCTTCAGCAACGGCTTGGATCTAATAATACTACGGAACGTATCAATGTTAATTCCAGTTTCTCTCTTCACAAATTTTTACCAAAAACATGGGGTATCAGTATCCCATTATCAACCTCTTTCGCACAATCAGTAAGCACTCCCAAATACTTTCCCGGCCAAGATATTCTCGTGGATGAAGGCAGTCCGCCGGATTCCATTTTATCTAAATCTCAATCTGTGAATCTGAGCCTAAAACTTTCCAAAACTTCCCGATCGGATAATAGTTTGGTTAAGTACACGCTGGATAAGGTGACAGCGTCCATCAATTCAGCAAAGAGTGTTTCCTCTGATGCCATCCAGAAAGAAGTTTTAAATCAATCTTATTCCGGGAAAATTAGTTATGCGTTACCCTTTGGTAGAGATAATTATTTTTCACCATTCAAATGGCTTGAATCAATTCCATGGGTTGGGGGCAAGCTTGCCGAAACCCATATTTATTATACACCAACCTCCGTCAACACGTCTGCTTCCTTCAGTGAAAAGTTGACCCAAAAAACTTCGCGCGTCGGTGGAAAGTCTCCCGATATTTATAATCTTGGGTTGAGCCGTGATTTTTCAGTTGATTATTCTTTGACTGACAATATTAGAAATAAATACTCTTGGAATGCCAAAAGTGATATGGATGATTATCGTGGGTATGCGTGGCTTGCCTTGAAGAATACTGATCCTGGGATTGTTACGGATGTTACTGAATCTTTCACGACATCCTTTTCGCCCACTATTTTTTCTTGGCTAAAACCCAACCTGAATTATTCTGCCGGATATAGATGGAATCAGAACCTTGATAGCAATGTGGATGGTGCGAATATTGGAACTCAGTTGCGGTTTTCTTCCAGTGTCAGCCTTACACCCAAAACGCTAGTTGAATTAATTTACAAACCCGGTGGTAAAGCTGCAGCATCCAACCAAAAGAGAGGAAGAGGAAGACCTTCAGAAAAAAATGAAGAAACAGTTTCAGAGCCCGAAGAACCGAAAAAGGATAATATTATTTTAGCATCCATACACAAATTTATGGGAAGAATTAATCCAATTAGTGTCAGCTATACAGAAAATCTGAGCCGGACTGGACAGGGTGTGCAAGGCGAAGTTCCGCTTGGATATAAATTTGGATGGCTGCCGGATCACGGTCTTTCACATTCTGAAAAGGTGGGAACAAATATTGGAAGTTGGACTCATAAAAGAGACTTAAGTATGCGAAGTGGTTTCAAGTTTGGGAAAAATATAACGACCAGTTTTAATTTCACTCAAAATCTTGGTAGAAGCATTAGCGGTGGCGGGGTCGAACAGCAAAATTTAACTCGTGATTTTCTTGCTTATGGAGAAAGTTTGGAAAATGGTTTCCCATTCTCAGGCTGGAGTCTTCGGTGGTCAGGTGTTGAAAAATGGCCCATCATTAACAAAATTGCCAAAAGCGCTTCATTGGAGCATGCATTAACAGGAAAAGAAACTCGCTCTTGGCAGTTTGATCAGGGGACACCCATCGCAACGTCCTTTTTAAAATTGAGTAATTATATTCAAGCAAATAAAGATTTTGAAAGAACGTCAAGAATCAGTCAAAGTTTTTCTCCTTTGGTGGGTTTAACCATGAGCTTGAACCACGGTGTATCTATGTCGTTACGCCACAATAAATCTCGATCGGTAGAAGGATCCTATAATGGTGGGCAAAAAGTATTCAATGATCAGTCCGTTACAGCAACAGCAAGCTACAGCCATAGAGGCGGCTTCACCATTCCTTTGGTGTTCTTTCGAGATTTCAGTATTCAAAACACAGTAAACTTCAGTTTAAATTTTGATATGTCAGAAAGTGAAATAAAACAGAAGACGCTGACTGCAGAGAAATTTGCGCTGACTGCTTTTAATACCAGTTGGCACGCTGCTTTTAGAGTGACTTATACCTTTAATTCAAAGGTCACAGGTTCGATGGTTTATGAATATCGGGAGTCGGATTCCATGACGACCGGAAAAAAGGTCGATCGCGATTTTGGTTTTGATGTTAATATAGCAATTACGGGTTAGCAGGGTATGAAACACATTTGGATCACATTATTTTTTATTTGTTCAGCATGCACAGAAAATAAGCAGGTATTCTCGGGTGAATCTGCTTTTGGGTATTTGGAAAAACAGTGTTCATTCGGACCGCGAAATCCAGAATCCGTAGGTCATTCAGCGTGCAGAGAATATTTGACGGAACAACTTTTAGCTACAGCAGATACGGTTTGGCATCAGAATTTTATGTTGATGGTTCCGGGTGAATCACAGAAATCCAACCTCACAAATATTATTGCTAGATTTAATCCAGATGCAGAAAAACAAATTTTATTGGGCGCCCATTGGGATACCCGACCCTGGGCAGATCAAGATTTTGAATTACAATCCAAGCCGGTACTTGGCGCAAACGATGGAGCCAGTGGTGTAGCTGTCCTTTTGGAATTAGCAGATATTCTTTCCAAGGCGCCAACCTCGGTTGGAGTTACAATTGTGTTATTCGATGCAGAAGATTTTGGTTCTGCCGGCAATCCAAAATCATTCGCTCGAGGTTCGCAATATTTCGCAAAACATTTGCCGATACCAAAACCAGAGTATGCAATAATATTGGATATGGTAGGTGACGCAGAACTTAATTTATTAATTGAAAGAAATTCTTTTAGACAAAATCGCCAATTGGTTAAAGAACTATGGGCGCTTGCAAAAGACCTTCAATTACCGGCATTCCTTCCTTCCATCCGCCATACAATTTTTGACGATCACGTTCCGCTTTATGAATTTGCCGGCATTCCAGCCATCGATATAATTGATTTTGATTATCCCAATGCACATCAAAATTATTGGCACACGCATCAAGATACTCCAGATAAGTGTTCGCCAGAGAGCCTAGAACAGATTGGCACACTTTTAGTGCATCATATTTATGGTATCAAATAATGGATAAGGTTTACTTTCATTGCATGCGTATTTGGGTAACTGCGGGGTTCCTATTATTTTTCAACAGTTGCGGGAAGACCGATCCGACTGTAGAAAGTAACCCTGTAACAAATGTCACCTTTTCTTACATCCAGTCTGCGAATAAACTTTATTTCTCGGCTGAATGCGCGTCTGCTTATTCAGGATCTTCGCTTGATTCGGTGAATGTTTATTGGTTTGGTACGGATTCTTCCACTACTGCCGATACTATCCGATTAATGGATAACAGCATGAGTGGAGATATAATTGCCAATGACGATGTGTATGCTGTTAAGGTGCTCAATGATACTACTTCAATAAAAAATACTATTTCGGTTTCAGATACGCATTCAGTTTATTTTTCGCTGGTAGCCGGGTATGGTTCGAATATTGATTTAACGACATTTTCGACATCTATTTCTAATTCCGGGCCTTCGATTACATCGGTTTCAATGCCGGATTCTTTGAAAAAGTTAGGTGGTGACAGCTTGGCAATATCAGTCATGGTTGTCTCCGCAGATGACCCTGACGGTTATGAAGATGTCAAATCCTGCTATCTAATGTTTCAAAAACCGGACGGGACTTATTCTAGCGGGAGCCCTATTTCTCTTTACGATGATGGTGTAAGCAATCCGACATATTATTTATGGGACGAAACAGCAAATGATGGAAAATTTTCACGATATATCACGATTGATTCAGGGAACGCCTCCGGAACTTACAATGCTTATTTTTATGTTCGCGATTATGCCGGGATAGAATCTTCAGCTTATCTCAAAACGCTTGTGGTGTACTAATGAGATTTTTTCTACTTACTTGGTTTGTTTGGGTGACATTGGCAAAAGCATCTGATCCAGTTTTGGCAAAAGAATTCAAAATTGATAACAGAGTATTCAATAAAATATCTGTATCGGTTGACAGTCTAACAGAAGGGTTACAAAGTAACGTGATTGCAGAAATTCAATTGCAGGGAGATAGTCTTGTTTGGATCGGAACAGGTTCAGGTTTGTCATTGCTCAGGGATTCTGTTTCTGTGGTCACATTTTCAACCGGATCGTCATTTACCGAAGGTGGTTCAACTGATTTTCTTCCTTCAGGTGGAATATCCGCGATAGCCGCATCTAACGACACACTCTTTGTTGCCACAGCAACTACAAGTGGATCAAATAATCCAATGGGTAACGGGTTTGTGTGGTCAACAAATTCAACGGATACAACTATAACTTGGACCTATTTCAGTCAGCCGACCGAAGCTGCTGCAGATTCTCTTCCACCATTTGCAGGAAAATTTTTCAAAGCACTTCCTGTTACTGTGGAAGAATTTAATGTGACTTACGATGCATCTATTGCAGGGAATTATATTTGGATTACAAGTTGGGCCGGTGGACTTAGGCGGTACGATATTGTTAACAATTCTTGGGGACGCGTTCCGCTTCCAAAAGACAATCAAACCGATCTGAATACTTGCGACACCACTTTATATGGAAAAACAGGAGAATTCACAATTCTAGAAGATTTTTATCTCAATCCTCGAAATCCCTCAGAGGGTGGGAATCATAATCATAAAGCATTTTCCGTTTTGGCATATTCTGACACAATATGGGTTGGAACAGCAAACGGAATCAACCGAGGTATTTTAGGGACAAAAGGGTGTGTTGATTGGAACCATTATGCATACCCAATGGAAAACTTGACGGGGAATTTTGTAGTCTCATTGGCTCGGCAGGATTGGAATGGTCAAAGGATTATTTGGGCAGCGACCTTAAATGCAGATGATCCTACTGAGACGAGAGGATTAAGCTATACCACGAACGATGGCGGGACGTGGATTACTACGCTGATCGATAAGCGTGTTTACAATGTTATAGCACATGATTCCCTGGTTTTCGCTGTTACCAACGATGGAATTTGGAAATCGGAAGACGGAAAAACATGGGCAAAGTTCAAAGGAATAAATCAGGCAACTCCTATTAGTGTATTTTATTATGATCTGGATGAAATATTGACAAGTGACATGTTTTCCGTCGCGTTTGACAGCCGATCGTATTATCCATCCCATGCTTTGTGGATTGGGTCCATGGATGGATTAGCTAGATCATCAAATTTAGATGGTTCAAATTGGAAAATATACCGAGCAAATTTTGACCCGGCTGATGTATATGCTTATCCGAATCCTTTTTCTCCCGATGTCCATAATGTGCTTGATGGCGACGGGTATGTTCGGTTTCATACCGATGTTAAAGAATCTTATGTTATCAATGTGTCTGTGTATAATTTTGCAATGGAATTGGTTTATTCGAGCGAATACGATCGCAGAGAAAATAGTGGAGCGTTAAAATGGAACGGACGCGATAACCGAGGGAATTTGGTTTCAAATGGTTCATATTTTGTCCGCCTTGAATACGATTCAAAATCTGAATGGGTTAGTTTGATTGTGATCAAATGAAGATTCCAAAAAATCAGATTTGGTATTTAATCATTTTCGGCTCAATTGCGGCTACGGATTATTCAGGATACAGTGGATCCTTTCTAAGAATGGGAACAACCGCAAGGGCGATTGCAATGGGAAGCGCATTTACTGCAGAACTCGATTATGGGTTTTCTGCTTATTACAATCCGGCAGCAACAGCTTTTGTAGAATCGAAAAGAGTAAATTTTGCGCACCAGTCGCTGTCATTGAATCGAAGATTAATTGCCGCATCTTATTCTATGAATCTTCCACCAACTGCGGGCATTGGAATTTCGTGGGTTAGCGCCGGGACAGATAAAATTGATGGCCGTTCAACCTCTGGACAGCACACCCAATATTTATCCACAAGTGAAGATGCGCTCATGGTCACCTTTGCTCAAAAACTGCGATCGTGGTTTGCCATGGGAATCAATGTGAAGATTCTGTACCACCAATTACCAATGAATTCAGATAATTTAACTGGTAGCGGGATTGGATTTGATATGGGCGTGATGATTCGTGGAGGGAATATGCCATCGCTTGCTCTTATGGTTCAGGATTTGAATTCAAGTTACAATTGGAATACTACAACCGTATTTGAGGAACAGGGAAAATCCTACAAAGAACAGTTTCCGACGATTTACAGAATAGGATCTACTTATACGCTTGGTCAATTTTATTTTGTTGGCGATTTAGGTGTTGTTACAGATTCAGAATCACTGCTTGGTTATGCAATGAGAGTTGGCACAGAATATACTTATAAGGATCGGTATTTTTTGCGAGCTGGGTACGGTAATTCGAGAGCTTCGCTTGGTGCAGGTCTGAATTGGTCTTTTCTCAATCAAAATGATGCATACCTTGATTATGCATTTGTCATAGAATATCCGGCAGGCTCTGGACATATATTTACGTATGCGATTCATTTTTAATTCACTGATTTTCTCAGGATTCCTTTTGTCCGGGGCAGGATCGATCGGGACAGGATTTTTATCGCTTCCTACATCTGCATCCGAACTTTCTCTTGGTCAAAACCCCGTTTTTGGATTAACCAATTGGACAAACCCGGCCATTGGGGCCAACCAAAATTCGCAATCTTATTTGAATGTATCGTACGGAAGTTGGTTAAGCGGAGTTCGATCTTTCAAGCTGAGCGTTGGATCAAATTTGGGGAGTTATAAATCAGGATATAGGATTAGGCATGTCAGTCTTAATGATTTGGAATATCGAACCGACCGACCAACCGATGAACCATTAGCATCTTTTGGTGCGAGTGGAACTGCAATTGATTTTCATCTAAACAAATCATGGGAAAAGTTAAATGCTGGAATAGCATTGCGGTGGATCTATATGGATATGTACACAGAAAATTCGCAAGGAATTTCACTGGATATGGGTGGGATTTTCTCAATCGGGAAAAAACTAAAAATTGCCGTTAGCTTGTTAAATCTTGGAACGATGAACGCTTTCAAATCTGATAACCCTACTCTTCCGACCCGTATTTTGGCAGGAATTTCAACACAATTAAACCCGGGATTAATGTCGATTGAAATATCGGCTAGCGGAGAATACAATTCTCATGTTTCCGGAATCATATCCGGATTAGCAGGACAAATGCGTGTGGGGAAACTCATTATTAATTCAGCGGTTAGGTCATCGGATAATGTAATAACACTTTCCGGCGGTGTCGGGCTCTCGCTTGGGATGTACAGTCTTAACTATGGATTATTATACGGAACCCATCAACTTGGTTTACCCCAAATGATTGACCTTTCTATAAGGTTGCCATAGGTTATGGGAAAAACCTCGGACAATCAGAAAAAAATTATTTATTTTTTAGCCGTCATTGTACTGGCTTTTGGAGTTAAATATGTATTATCCATTCGTGACGAACCAGTTCGTACTACTGATGAATCCCCCGACATATATATAAAAGGCCAAGTGTCTGTTGATTCAATAAGGCATCGTGGATCCATTGCCATAATTATTGATGATTTTGGTTACCGAAATGATAAAGTGTCTGAAGGGTTCTTAAAGATAGATGCGTCCTTAACTTATGCGATTATCCCCGGGCACGAATATAGCCAATCGTTTTCCTCAAGAGCGAAGCAAAAGGGGTATGAAGTTATTGTTCATATGCCTTTTGAATCCCGGTTTAAAACCAAAGGTGAAAGAGAGTATATTCTTGAAACAGATATGACAAGTGAGGAATTGGAAATCAGAATAAATAAGGTACTTCGTCATTTGCCGGAGGCAGTAGGAATGAACAACCATCAAGGGTCAAAAACCAGCGCAGATAAACGCGTGATGGGGATTTTGGCTTCTATATTAAAACGAAATGGGAAATATTTTATTGATAGCCGGACTACAAAAGAAACCGTTGCAGAAGTGACGATGCGAAACCATCAAGTCCCGACAAATCGTCGGCACGTATTTTTAGATAATCAGGATAATATTGATTTAATAAAAACTCAATTGAAAGAACTTATTCAGAAAGCGGAAATTTTAGGAGTAGCTGTTGGAATTGGACATGCAAAGGAAAAAACCCTTACGGCGCTGAAAGAAATGATTCCTAGGATCCAAACTGAAGGCTACGATTTTGTTTTTGCATCGGAAGTGACAAACTGATGGGAATTCTTTGCAAAGTATTAAGAAATGATTACACCGAAAGCATTCATGTCGCATACGCTGTTGCGGTGGATGAAAATGGTAAGGTTTTATTTGCATCGGGCGACCCTGATTATATTACTTTCGTTCGTTCATCTCTCAAGCCCTTTCAGGCAGCAGCAGTAGTTGAGAAGGGTGCAACAAAGGATGCTAATTTTTTGCCGGATGAATTAGCGCTTATGTGCGCTTCTCACAATGGCGAGGACATTCATGTGAAAACTGCACAATCTATGCTGAATAAATTAGGACTTGATGCATCAGCCTACGAATGTGGAATTCATCCGCCGTATGATCAAGACACCCGCAATCAAATGTTAAAGGATGGGAAAGAATGGTCCGCGCTAAATAATAACTGCAGTGGGAAACATGCCGGAATGCTTTCACTTGCATTGAAGTTGGGTGTAGATCCGGCAGGATATACGAAAAAAGATCATCCGGTTCAGGAAAAAATATTTGAAAAACTTACAGATTTAACCGGAATACAAAATTTTCCAACCGGAATCGACGGTTGCAATGTTCCTGCACCCATGTTGTCGTTAAAAACGATTGCCGGTCTTTTCCAGAAATTGGCATCCGGAAAAGATGCTTCACTCAACACTTTATTTGAAGCGATGACTTCCCATCCTTATCTTGTTGCCGGAGAAAAAAGATTTGATACGGATTTTATCACCGCACTAAATGGACGCGCAGTTACCAAAGTTGGAGGAGAGGCTATTCGCGGTGTGGGTATTCAAACTCAAAATGGTGAATCAATCGGTATAGCCATAAAGGTACTGGATGGAAATCAAAGAGCAGCACCTGTGGCGACAATGAAGTTTTTGGAGCATCTGAAACTTTTATCTAATGTAGAAATCCAATACTTAGATACTTACAGGACAAGTATATTAAAAAACCATAAACAAATTGAAATCGGCCGAATTAAAGCTGATATAGAATTCTAGATGAAAATATTTATTTACGTTTTTTTGACTATTGCCATCCATGCTTCCTCTGCCAGGATAATGACGTATAATTTATGGGAATTTTCTGGCAATGATGATGATCGTGAAGATGACATCAAAATGGTCATAGAGGAAATTGATCCTGATATTATTGTAGCTGAGGAATTGGATGACATAGAAGGATTCAATGCTTTGGGATCTGATGTGCTAGATCAAATTGGATCCAATATTTACACCGGCGCACCTTTCATAGATCAATCAACGACTTACGCGGATATTGGATTATATTATAAGCATGATATTTTTGAGTTTGTCAGCACAGCCACGATAAACACTACTAACAACTGGGGGCACCGCGATGTGATCGAATTTGTTATGCGCCATATTTCTTCCGGTGTAGAAATTCGTTTATACGGTGTCCATTTGAAGGCTGGTACCGGTAGTGATAATGAAACAGATCGAGCAGAAGAAGCAGAAGCGCTCCGAAATTATTTAAATGAATTATCCGCTGAGGATTTCATATTTGTACTAGGAGATTTTAATTTATATAATTCCAGTGAAGATGCTTGGACAAATTTAACCGGGTCTCAAACGGACAATGACGGTCGGTTATTTGATCCAATTGACGAGGTAGGCTATTGGCACAATAGTTCCTATTTTGAAGACGTTCACACTCAATCGACTCGTAGTTATTATAATGGCCAAAATTATGGCGGAATGGATGATCGCTTTGATTTTATTTTAACCAACGCCACTGTGTTGGATGTAAACAGTTCCGAGTGTTATTACGTAGAGGGTACCTACACCGCCTTTGGAAATGATGGCAATCATTTTAATCAAGCAATAAACTCTGGAAATAATTCTGCTGTGAACGTTGATATTGCCGATGCGCTGGTGGTGGGTTCCGACCATTTACCGGTTTATATGGACGTGTGGTTTAATGACTTGGTGTACAGCGATACGAGAATTGTCATTACCGAAGTGATGCCAAATCCGAGCGCCGTTTCGGACAGTTATGGTGAATGGTTTGAAGTGTACAATGCTGACACAGTGTCTCTGGATTTAAACGGCTGGATTATTAAAGATGATGGCTCGGACACACACACA
>JABIDL010000039.1 GCA_018651745.1 Candidatus Neomarinimicrobiota bacterium
ATCCCCATTTCGGTTTGTTGGTCATTGCTGGTTGAAAAAGAAGAAGAGCTCATGATTACAAAATTTGGGAATGAATATAAAAAATGGGTCATGACTAGAATGCGTAAAGTAAAAGGCTGTAAGTTCTTATATGACAATGAGAAACAAGTATGTTAGTCGTTCCCATATTTCTGAGAAGAAATTTAGGCAGTTGGTTAAACTGTTTTCTTTGGATCTTGACGCCATTCAAATCAGTGAACTTTCCCATCTTAACCGCAATACCGTTAATCGCTATCTTAAGATTATTCGAACTAGAATCGCAGAGCTTTGTAAAATTGAATCGCCACTTGGTGGCGAGGTGGAAATAGATGAAAGTTACTTTGGCGCAAAGCGAGTTAAAGGAAAGCGTGGACGTGGTGCTAGCGGTAAAACAATTGTGTTTGGAATTTTGAAACGTAAAGGTAAAGTTTATACAGAAATTGTTCCAGATGCTTGTCGGAAGACGCTTCAGGATATCATACGGGGACGAGTAGATATGAAAACAATTATACATTCAGATGGCTGGAGAGCTTACAATGGATTGGTCGATTTGGGGTACAAAAAGCATTTTAGAGTCCATCATGGAAAGAATGAATTTGCAAGAGGTCGAGCCCATATTAATGGGATTGAAAGCTTTTGGGGATATGCTAAAACCAGGCTTTCTAAACATCGTGGAATTCATAAAAATGCGTTCTATTTTCATTTGAAAGAAAGTGAGTTTAGGTTCAATTTTAGGCATGAAAATATCTACCAAATATTACTCGAAAACTTTCGAAATAACCCGCTAAACTAGTCATGACCCTAAAAAATATATGGAAGTAACTGGTCAGTTTTTACCAAAACTAACCACGCTGAAAAAGCTGGAAGAACACGCCAGATAAGAGTACTTTCCGTCCCCAAAATAGTTAAAAAACAAGGATACTTATGGAACAAGTCAGACAAAAAACACGCATTATATTAACCTTTTTAGCGATGATAGGAATCACAATGGCAAAAACACAAGTTTCAGGATATGATTATATAAAATCGTCAGGAGGTATCGACGAGTATTTATTAAAGAAAAACGGATTAAAGGTCTTGCTTATGGAAGACCACTCAGCACCGGTTGTCACCTTTATGGTGACGTACCATGTTGGATCAAGAAATGAAGCGGTTGGGCACACGGGGTCTACGCACCTATTAGAACACCTTATGTTCAAAGGATCGCGACGGTTTAACAAAGATAATGGAAAACCAATTTGGACCATGCTTCAAAATGTGGGCGCGCAAATAAATGCCACAACCTGGCTGGATAGAACAAACTACTTTGAATTGCTTCCAAGCGAACACCTTGAAAGAGCAGTACAAATTGAAGCGGATAGAATGCGCAATGCGTTTTTAAGAGACGAAGACAGACAGCCAGAAATGACAGTTGTTAGAAATGAATTCGAACGCGGAGAAAACGATCCGTGGGACGTCTTAGATAAAAATATTTGGGCGACAGCATATCAGGCACACCCCTACCACCATTCCACGATTGGTTGGAAAACAGATATAGAAAACGTTTCAACGGATAGGCTGAAAGATTTTTATAACACCTATTACTGGCCCAACAACGCCACCGTAACAATTATTGGAGATTTTGACAAAAAAGAGGCGTTGGGCATGGTTAAGAAACATTTTGGTAAACACAAATCAAGCGCTCACGACATTCCCGAAATGTATACAGAGGAACCCGAACAACAAGGCGCACGCAGACTGCTTGTAAAAAGATCTGGGCAAACGGGCATCGTGGGCATTGCACATAAATCGCCAAAAGGAATTCACAAAGACACATATGCCCTTCAGATAATATCAAAAGTATTAGGCGATGGGAAATCCAGTAGGTTGTATAGAAAAATTGTGGACAAAGGATTAGCAACCGGGCTCTTTATGTGGGATTTCCCATTTAAAGATAATGGATTATTTATTACGTACGTTTTTATGACACCTGGCGCAGACCACTCAGAAATAGAAAATATAATTCTAAATGAGTATGCATCTTTGCAATCTGATGGTATTACCGAAAATGAACTAAAAAGAGCAAAGGCACAGATAAAGTCTGAGATGGCCTTTAGTCGCGATGGTTCTTATTCAATAGCAAGCGCGCTTAACGAGGCTATTGCCGCCGGAGATTGGACTTTTTATACAACATATGCTGATAATATAAACGCAGTAAAAACATCTGATGTAAAAGTAGTGGCTCAAAAATATCTCTTAGAGGATCAGAGCACAACTGGATATTTTATTCCAAAATCCGGATCTGATGGAGAGAATAACCCCGGTGCGTCGGGTGTTCACCAGCCATTAAATTGGCGACCCGAAAGCAAGAAAATCCCCGGTGTGAACCAATTGTCTAGCTCGACAAGTGAAGGCGCAGTAAGCACCACGTCGCTTTCAAGCCAGATTGTTACATCTTATCCCGTAAAAGGAATCACGCTTTATACGATGCCAACCACGGTAAAAGATGTTGTTACCATTCGTGGAAGCATTTTGGGAGGCGACGAATTTAGCCCAAACACAAATCCTGTGATAGCAGACCTAACCGCAGCGATGTTAGACGAGGGAACCAAGTCGCACAACAAACTCGAAATAAGTGAAATGCTGGAATCTGTCGGAGCTTCGGTGGGTTTTTCGAGCGGGATGTACCGGGTCAACTTTTCTGCCCAATGTCTTAAAAAAGACATCCAAATGGTTATAAATCTTGTTGCGGAACAGCTCAAAGAACCCGCATTTAATAAAGAAGATTTGACAAACGTAAAGCTCCGATATGTTGGAAGCTTAAAGCGTGAAAAAGAAAACACCCGTCGCCAAGCCATGGGTCAATTTAGACGAACGCTATATCCAAAAGGACATCCGAATTATAGTTTGGATACAGACGCTCAAATAAAGTTTATCGAAAAAACAACCGCCAAAGACTTATCCAGTTTTCATAAAAACAGTTACGGGTTGGGTGATATGATAATCTCAGCCGTGGGAGACTTAGACACCAAAAAATTGAACGCTAGCATCCAAAAAGCTTTCAAAGGGTGGAAGAACTCAACACTTAAACAAGAGCCGTCCGGCCTAAATGCAAAAGCAAAAAAAGGAAGCACAGAGTTTTTAAAAATTAAGGATAAAACAAGCGCAGACGTGGTTGTTGGAATTCCAATTGGGATTGACAGAAATCACCCGGATTACTACCCGCTTGTGCTTGGGAATTATATTCTTGGAGGGAATTTTTCTGCTCGACTAATGCAAACAGTTAGAGACGAAGAGGGCTTAACCTATGGAATTGGTTCAAGAGTAAGTGGCGTTGCATTTGGGAATGATGGATTTTGGTATGTGTCTGGCACATTTGCCCCAAACCTATTAAACAAGGGGAGAGAATCCGCACTAAAACAAATAAAAGCATGGGTTTCTGGAGGGGTTACTGCTGAGGAACTTGAAAACAAAAAAACAACAATAACCGGATCTTATAAAGTTGGTTTTGCAACAACATCGGGGTTAGCGCGCCAAATTCTTGCCAATGCCGAGCGAGGAAGAGAATTGTCGTTTTTAGATGCATATCCGAAAATTATTAACGGACTGTTATTAAAGGATGTAAACAACGCAATTAAAACCTACATTAATGTTGACAAACTCATTACAGTTGGAGCGGGGACCATTGATATAGATGGAAATCCGCTTGAGGATTAATACCCAATTTCGTTTATATTATAACTGGGGGGCGCATACAGCGCCCTTTCTTTTTTAAGATGGATATAATTCTTATTGCGGCCGTAACTGCGAACGGAATGATTGCAAAATCTCATGATGAGATTATCACGTGGTCGCTGGATTTACACCTATTCCGAAAACAAACCACCGGGTTTCCTGTTATAATGGGATCAAACACTAAAAAGACCCTTGCAACGGATCTAGATGAAAGACAGCTGATTGTGTTTCATCGGCAGGACGATCCAAAAGAGATATTATCCAAACTAGATTCAAAAAAATGTTTTATTATAGGTGGCGGAAAAACATATTCAGTATTCGCTCCTTACTTAACTCATTTATATTTAACCCCACATCCACTCATTTTTGGAAAAGGAATCCCCCTGTTTTTCGAATTAGATGGAAACTTAGAATTAAATTTTCAAACCTTAGTAGAAATAGATCCAGCAAAAGGTGTTTACCAGTATCAATATAAAGTACGACGTGATATTCATCACACACGCTGAAACTAAAAGGGGTTATATTTTCAGCTAATTTTAGGAAATATAATTTATTTTTGTGCCCGCCTAGCTTTAACCAAAGCTGATTTTACTTTAGCCCGAAGCGTACGATCGTCAACGGCGTTTATGGAATCCATGTTTCCACCAAGCCCTTCGTCCACCAACCTTTGTATGAAATCATCCTCAGATTCTTCATTCCCCACAGCCGCCGTGTTAACAGGCGAAACTTCGGGTATATTTTTAGGCATTGGCGGAAGATTTCCCGATCGCTTCGCTCGAACCATGGCTGATTTAGCCTTTCCCCGAAGTGCTTTATCTTTGATAGAATTGATAGGGTCCATATTTCCCCCGATTGCCTCGTTAACAACATAAGCAATACAATCATCATCGTTAGAAAATAGCGGTAGTGCAGAAGCATCAGAAGCGTCGGCAGAGTCCGATTCTGGAGGCGGTCCATCTTTTAATGCTTTTTCTAAATGTTTCTGGATCGACCCTCCTCGCTTTGCCCGCACCAATAATGATTTTGCTTTTCCCCGCGTTGCCTTTGATCCAATAACGGCGATGGGGTCCATATTGCCGGAAAGCCCAGCTTGAACAGCAAAAGCAATCATAGACAATTCTTGTTCGGGGGTCATTGTTGAAGTTTTATCAATCAAAACCTCGGGGCTTTCGCCAACGTTATCCTCCCTAATAAAAAATCCCAAATTTGAAAGAATATGAGATTTGGCGCCACTAAAACCAAAAAGCGTAAAAAACGAAAATAGACCCTTACTTGTTCTTTTACAGGTAACAATAGTATTTCCGTCAGAAGCTGTTTCAAGAGTAAAAGTTACCAATTCTTTAGACAGTGGATTAAATCGTAAAGAAAAAGTCAATTCTTTGTTTAGCTCAACAGCCATAATTCTTCCTCGATATAATGGCGAAATTGCATTTGTGCGAACAAGAACAAAAGAGCCGGGAGAAAAATCAAACCGGTCGAAGGAAAATTTATGCGCATATCGTTCGGCATCAACAATTGGAAGAATTTGTCTGATACCGGGGAACCATAAATTGTAATTAGAAAGCGATGTAAGCGCCCTCCACACGCCCCCAACTTTTGCACTAAATGTATGTCGAACGATTGTCTCCGACATAAAGGGACTATAAAAAGATTGATATTTACTATTAATAATCCTCTGGTCACTGAGGTCCCAGATAAGGAGTGCGGTTGTCCCTAAAACTAAAATGGCGGCAAAGGTTAATAACATTTATTTAAGAAATTTGTGGCTGGATTTTACAGTCAGTTAAAAAATAAACCAACCTTAGTGAATGCATTAATAATAAAGAAAACCCCAACGAAGTTTTGAGAAGCACGCGTTTTCATAATAAAACAATCACGATAAAAATCTATATCATTGTGATTAGACAAAACGACTGATAAGTTGATATATTCCAAAGCATCATGAATAAAAAAGAAATCATAATCACCGCATTTTTGTTACTGGGGCTTTTTGGCATGCTTTGGTTAAAACTATATTTTAATCAGCCGGTCATTTCATATTCAGGATCATCCAACATTCCAGAGCTCGAAAGCAAAGTAGAGGTTTTCACTGATAGGTACGGCGTTCCGCATGTTTTTGCAGAAAACGAACAAGATCTCATGTTTATGTCGGGATATTTAACTGCAAGGGAACGGCTATTTCAATTATCACTCCGAGCCTCAGCGGGAAGAGGTGAACTAGCATCCTTTTTGGGAGACGACCTGGTTTCAAGCGATATTTATCTCAGAACGTTTGGCATTCCATCAGTTGCAAGGCGCATCACAGCAAACACCGATAAAAAAACATTATCATTTCTTCGAGCATATTGTGCAGGAATTAATAAATGGATAGATGAGTCAGAAGACCAACTTCCAATTGAATTTAAAATTTTAAAATCGAAGCCAGTAAAATGGAAGCCATCAGACGTGGTTGCATCGGTTAGACTAATGGCTCGAGAGCTGCAACAATCGTGGAGAATAGAAATTGTGATGGGATTGCTTGTAGAAAAGCTTGGTGTAGAAAAAGTCAGAGAACTTTTTCCTTTGGATGCCGATGATATAAAAATAGTACCGATAAAAACATCTCTTTCCTCTCTTTTTCAATCCATGAAAAATTCTGAAAACCAAATCCGATCCATTATGCACTCGGATGGCTCTGTTATGGGCTCTAATAATATGGTAGTCGGAAGACCTCTTACAAAATCAGGAAAACCTATTTTAACAAACGACCCTCATCTCGGAACGTCCCAACCCGCCTGGTGGTACGAAATGCATTTAAAAGGTGGCGATATAAATGTTAGCGGTATTTGTTTGCCGGGCTTACCTCTTCCTGTAATTGGGCAAAATGAGTTTTGTGCATGGGGATTCACCAACGTAATGGCGGACGATATGGATTTTTTTGTAGAAACCCTTCACCCAGAAAACAAAACACTATATAAACATAAGGGCGAATGGAAAACAATTGAAGAGGTCGAAGAAACCATACCCCTTAAATCGGGCGGCGAAAAAAGAATTATCATTCGTAAAACCGTTCACGGACCGATTATTAGCGATATTCACGATTTAATTGAAGGATCAAATACGGCAGTGTCTATGGCGTGGGTCGGGAATAGAGAATCAAATGAAATAAAAGCCCTTTTAGAAATGTCATATATAAAAAACTGGGAAGATTATTCAAAAGTTGTAAAACAAATATCGATACCCGGACAAAATATTGTATATGCGGATATTAATGGAAACATAGGCTGGAGACCTGCGGTCAAAATCCCTATTAGAAAAGAAGGAAACAGCCTTATTCCCAGACCCGGAGAATCGGGCGAATATGATTGGACAGGGTTTGTCCCATTTGATGAAATGCCATACTTGTTAAACCCGGACGCCGGATTTATAGTAACAGCTAACAATAAAACGATAGACGACTCATATCCATATTATATATCAAATCAGTTTGCTCCTCCGAGCCGAGCAATTCGCTTTACGGAAATGGTGACGGAAACAAAAAATATTACCATAGAAGATGTGAAGAAAATGCTGATTGATCAACTTTCACCCCAATCTCGCGAAATAACCAGATATTTTTTACAAAGTAGATCAGGAACAGAAACGGGAAATCTTAAGTTTGCCTATGATTTATTAGCTGACTGGGATTTTATTGAATCGCCAAATTCACAAGCTGCATTGGTTTTTCACGTGGCATTCAGCCATTTGCTGAAAAATATTTATGGTGACGAATTAAATGAAATTGAAGATGGCATATTAGAGGATTTTCTAGAAATGCCGATGGTGCCAATCAGAAGTCTTTTGGCACTTCTTAGGTCTGGATCTTCGAGTTGGTTTGACAACGTTCGAACAACAAGAATTGAAACTATGGAAGAGATATTATATATTTCAATGCGCGAAGCTGTAAGCGAAATAGAAAGAAATATTAGTACAGTTCCAGGCAGATGGGTTTGGTCAAAAGTGCATAAGATTACCTATACACACCCCCTGGGCAAAATAGCCATTCTTGATAAACTATTTGGATTTAACGTGGGTCCCTTTTTATCTGGAGGTTCGTCGGGAACAGTAAATAAGGGACAGTATAAACACTTATCGGGATACACGACCATTGTTGCCCCTTCGATGCGGCGCATTGTTGATTTTGGAAATTTAAACAACACGCAATTTATTTTACCAACGGGCCAGTCCGGAATTCCATCAAGCCCCCATTACAAAGATCAAGCAGAAATGTTTGTTAATGGAAAATTTAGAACAACATATTTTGAAGAAAATTATATTAGAACCGCCAACGATTTTCAAAAGATGGTTTTTCAACCCCTAGAATAATACCATGTTTGTAGGTTTTATTATATTTTTAGTACTTTATTTTTATCACAACACATGGAGCCCCAAAAACGTAAATATTTTTTATAAGTCAAGCCCCCTTTACATTGCCCACCGAGGAGCGCCGAACAGCGAACCGGAAAACACCATCCCATCTTTTTTATCCGCCGTTAACGCAGGATTGACCGCCATTGAATTAGACGTTGTTAGTACGCAGGATGGGGTGGTTGTGTGTTCACATAATTTTGACCTTGAGCGAAAAACTTCTGCCGAGGGATATATTGATAAAACGACATTTGAAAATATAAAATCTCAAACAAGGCTTATTGCAAAATTAGAGGATGTTTTTACAATCGTTCCGAAACATGTAATTGTAAACATAGAAATTAAAACAAGAAATTTGTGGGATTTGAAAACCGTCAAAGAAGCCGTACGCCTAATCAATAAATATAAAATATCAGACAGAACGATACTTTCCTCATTTAATCCTATTGTTCTTCTAATGACCCACATATTAAATAGAAGCATTTATACTGCCTTTATTGTTTGGGAAAAGAAATGGATTTGGCTAATAGATTGGATACACCCGGACTTCCTTCACCCGGACTATGGATTGGTAAGTAAAGATTTAATACGATATACCAAAGAAAGAAACATGGGACTAAATGTTTGGACTGTAAATAGCAAGCCGGGGATTAGTTGGCTAGATGAAATTGGTGTTGATGGTATAATCACCGACCGACCCAAATTTTGCAAGATATAAATCACCTCCAATTTTTTTCTTCCTCTTTTTTATATGAGTTCTAATAATAACAAATGGACTTTTGCTGCAGATCGTGGAGGCACCTTTACCGATATTCTTGGAATTGATCCAAATGGGCAATTTCACCAGGAAAAAATCTTATCAGAATCGGCTCTATATGAAGATTCTGTATTAGAAGGAATCCGCCGCGTTCTTAAAAAAAATAGTCAAAATTATTCGGAAAAATTGATTTCAGAAATCAGAGTTGGAACAACCATTTGTACAAACGCACTTTTAGAACGTAAGGGATCAAAGATTGGATTGTTAATAACTTCGGGGTTTAAAGATCTCATTACAATTGGAGACCAAACGCGCCCAGATATATTTAGTTTATGGATTGAAAAACCTAAACCACTATATCAGCGGTCACTAGAAATTCGCGAGCGTATCAATTTTGAAGGAAAAGTTGAGACCCCGCTGGACATTTCCGATATCGAAAAAGCAATTGAAGAATTAAAAACTCAGGGGATTTTGACGGTTGTAACCTTATTTATGCATTCATGGAAAAACCCATCCCATGAAAAACAAGCAGCCAAAATTATCAAAGACAACGGGTTTTCTGATGTTATATGTTCCCACGAAGTTTTGCCATTGATTAAGATGGTTACTCGCGGTCAGACCGCGTTAGTAGATGGGTACTTGTCTTCATTGCTTTTATCTTACATAAAAACCCTAAAAACCCAAATTGGGAAACCAAACATACATTTTATGACAAGTTCGGGTGGTTTGGTGGATTCAAAAATAATTCGAGCTAAAGATTCCATTCTTTCCGGGCCCGCCGGAGGGGCGGTCGCAGTAGCGGCGATAAGTGACCAATTAGGAATTCGAGAAACGATTGGTTTTGATATGGGTGGCACATCCACAGATGTTTGCCGATATGATGGAGAGTTAGAACACATTTCTGAAACAGAACTCGCAGGAATTAAATATCAGACGGATCAGTTAGATGTTGAAACTGTTGCAGCGGGTGGTGGGTCAATTCTTGGTTTTGACGGACAAAAAACTACTGTCGGACCTCAATCCGCGGGGTCTTATCCGGGACCAGCTTGTTACGGAAACGGAGGGCCGCTTACCATTACTGACGCCAATTTAATTCTTGGTCGGCTTTTTCCTGAAAATATGCCTATAAATTTTGGGTCGTCGGGAATAAAAGGTTTGAATATTGAAGTTGCCTATCGGTCCTTTAAGTCCTTAACTAAAACCATCAACAAAAAAACAAATGAATGTTATACGCCTGAAATATTAGCCGAAGGATATATTGCTGTTGCAAATGAAGCGATGTGTAGGGTTATTAGGAAAATTTCGATTGCAAAAGGATATGATATTCGAAAACACACTTTAATTTGTTTTGGATCTGCCGCCGCTCAACACGTCTGCTCTATTGCCAAATCTTTAAAAATAAATAAAATTATTATTCATCCCCTAGCCGGAATTTTATCTGCATATGGAATTGCTATAGCAGATAAAACAAATAGAAAAGCAATGGCAATTATGGAAGTTCTTACAGAAAACCTTCTTTCTCATCTTGATGATAAATTTAATCAATTGGAATCCGAAATATATAAATCTCAATTTCAAAATCAATTTGATTCAATTAGGATTGATCGTTATCTCGATATGCGCCCTCTTGGCAGCGACACTTATCTTACAATAAAAGTAACCGATGTGAACAAGATTTATCCAATCCGTGAACAATTTATTAAATCATATAAAAAACGATTTGGGTTTTATCCGGAAAACAGTGAAATCGAAGTTGTTAATATAAGAACAGAGGTGTCCAAAATAGGGTTGGGACGATTTTATGAAAATATATTTTCTGGCTCTTTTAAAAAAACTAAATCAAAGCCCAAACCTGATAAGTTCAAAAAAGTATTTTTTTCGGGAAGTTGGATAAAAACACCGGTCTTTTATAGAAAAACTTTGAACCCAAATTTTATTATTTCAGGACCGGCGGTTATTGTTGATGATTTTACTACAGTTATTGTAGAGCCCGGTTTTACAGGCTCGTTCAATCAGGCTGGGCACTTAGAAATACTTGCTGCAAATATTATAAAATCCAAAACTAGCGAAAAAAGAGATCCCATTCTTCTCGAAATATTTAACCACCGCTTTATGAGTATAGCGGAGCAAATGGGCTATACTTTAGCCAATTCAGCCCACTCGATTAATATAAAGGAGCGTCTTGATTTTTCATGTGCAATTTTTGATGCTAGAGGAGAATTGGTAGCTAACGCGCAGCACATCCCGGTTCATATTGGATCCATGGGAGATTCAGTAAAAACGGTTTTATCACAAAATAAAAACACCTTAAAAAAAGGTGACGTTTTTTTAATTAATAATCCGCACAATGGAGGATCTCATTTGCCAGACATTACTGCCGTGTCTCCAGTCATAATTAATAACAAACTTGTGTTTTTTGTGGCAACCCGCGGTCACCATTCGGACATTGGAGGAATCACTCCGGGGTCCATGTCGTCCACCGCAACTACTCTAGAGGAAGAAGGTGTGGTGATTGATAAATTTTTATTGGTAAGAGACGGAGCGTTTTTTCAAGAAGAGATTTCTACACTGTTGTCAAGTGGATTATACCCAGCACGAAATATTCCGGAGCGAGTTTCTGATCTTCGCGCCCAATGTGCCGCTAATGCAAAAGGAATACAGATTTTAGAACAATTAGTAGATGAAATGTCTTTAAATGTCGTTACGGCCTATATGCAGCACATACAGGACAACGCAACAGAGGCGATGGAAGAGGCTCTTAACATTTTCCTTGGTAACAAAAAAATATATAATAAAAAATTCATTGATACATTAGACGGTGGTCAGAAAATATGTGTAGAAATAATAATAAGTAGATCTGATAATAGGTGCAGAATAAAAATAGATTTTTCGGGTACCAGTTCTGAAATTAAGGAAAACTTAAACACGCCATCTTCGGTTGTTAAATCCGCTGTTCTTTATGTGTTGCGCACGCTTATTATGAAAAACATCCCGCTCAATTCTGGCTGTTTTCGACCAGTAGATATCATAATACCGAAAGATAGCCTTTTGAATCCATCCTCAACGGCTGCGGTAGCTGGTGGGAATGTGGAAACATCCCAAAGAATTGTCGATGTTTTGTATGGCGCGCTTGAGCTAACTGCAGCTTCACAGGGTACAATGAATAATTTTACATTTGGTTTACCGGATGGAAGTGGAAAACAATATTATGAGACTATCGCTGGCGGATCGGGAGCTACAAACGGCCACCATGGCGCATCTGCCGTTCAGGTGCACATGACAAACACGCGCATTACCGATCCGGAGGTATTAGAACAACGGTTCCCGGATATAAGAATTGAAAAATTTGCAATTCGGAAAAACTCTGGTGGCGATGGGAAATGGATTGGAGGTGATGGAGTGGAAAGAGCAATACGTTTTCTTAAAACAATGAAAGTATCTCTTTTAACTGAAAGGCGCGTATTTCCACCGTACGGTATGAAGTATGGTAATCCCGGGAAAATAGGGAAAAATATTTTAATTCAAGAGGATGGACAAGAAATAAAAATGGACGGAACGGAAGAGCAAACAATTAACCCCGGTGAAAAAATTGTAATAAAGACCCCCGGTGGTGGTGGGTATGGAAAAAGAACTTAAATTATTTTTGTAATTATTCCATTTTTCTCGGTAAAAAATAATATAAAATTCCACCAATTATACAAGCCATTACACCCTTCATCCATCCCGGGCCCTCTGGTAAAAATCCGCTTTCTTGTGTCCAAGATAATATGGCAAACGTAATGCCGAACGATGATAGATAAAGCCAAATAAATTTTTTCATACTTAATCCCTTAATGTTTAAAACACCGTGTGCTGGTGAAAATCATAGCTATGCCATATTCATCACAGGCGTCTATCACTTCCTGGTCTCGAATTGAACCGCCGGGCTGTACCACCACTTTAATCCCAGAATTTTTGATGGCATCTATACTGTCTCGAAACGGAAAATACGCATCGGAAGCTAAGACGCCGCCCTTCACATTTTTGCATCCCTTTCGCAAGGCCATGTGAACTGCATCCACGCGGCTCACCTGTCCGGCACCAAGCCCGACTGTCGTATTGTCTTTGGCGATCAAAATGCTATTTGATTTAGCATGGCGGAGTACCTTCCATGTGAATAAGGCTGTTTCAATGTCTTGTTCGGAAGGTTGCGCTTTAGTAACAGTTTTGTAGTGTTCGCGTGTTAAGGTATTAATGTCTGTATCTTGGACTAATAATCCACCATCAATATTTCGCACTTCTAATTTTTGGGTTCGTTTCCCAATTTTTCCGATTTCCAACACGCGTAGATTCTTTTTCTTTTTGAATATTTCTAGTGCTTCCGGATCAAAATCCGGCGCCAATACAATTTCTACAAATACTTTTTTGATTTCGATCGCCACGTCATTCGTGCAAGTTCGGTTGAGCGCAATAATGCCACCAAACGCTGATAGCGAATCCGCATTAAAAGCACGATTATAAACATCGAGTAAATTATCCCCAATAGCCACCCCGCAGGGATTTGAGTGTTTTACTACAACGCAGGCTGGTTTGTCAAATTCTCGAATGCAAGCCAAGGCGCCATCCGCATCCATGATATTATTATAGGATAATTTTTTCCCTTGATGAATCGTGGCATTCAAAATATTGGGCTCATTGTTTCCGGGGATTTTATAGGATGCAGCGGACTGATGGGGATTCTCACCATAGCGCATTTCAGAATGTTTTTCAAAGGTGAGCGAAAGATTATCAGACAAATCGTCACTCTTCAAATAATTGTGGATAATGGTGTCGTACTTTGCTGTGTGGCCAAACGCTTTGGACGAAAGTTGCTTCCGAGTTTTAAAAGAAATTTCTCCGGATTGCAATTCATCGATTATAGTGGAGTAATTGGAAGGATCCACTGTAACGCAAACCCAGCCCACATTTTTGGCAGCAGAACGAATCATAGTGGGGCCACCGATATCTACATTTTCTAATGCTAACGCCAAGTCACAATCATCACGGGAAATTGTTTCTGAAAAAGGATATAGATTACAGACCACAAGGTCGATCCATTTGACTTGATTGGCGGTAGCATCATCAGCATGTTTGTCCCGTAGCCCGAGAATTCCTCCCTCAACAAGCGGATTAATGGTTTTTACACGGCCATCCATGATTTCCGGAAATTTTGTATAATCACTTACATCGGTAACGGGAATATTGGCATCACGTAAAACTTTTGCAGTTCCGCCGGTTGACAAGATTTCTACGCCGTGGTTGTGTAAAGTTTGAGCGAACTCCACCACGCCCGTTTTGTCAAAGACAGAAATAAGCGCTCGGTTAATTTTGATTGGGTTTTGATTTAATAGTGGTTTTTTTATCATGTTGTTTCCTGCCACGAAGGCTCAAAGGCACAAAGATTTCATTTTATACTTTGTGTATTAGTGTCTTTGTGGCTAATCATTTTTATAGCTTCAATAAAGGCTTGTCCTTCTAATTCTTGTACTTTTGTTTTTAATGTTTCAATAGTATCGTCAGAATCTACATTACATTTTTTCTGAACTAAAATAGGTCCACCGTCCACGTCATCCGTAACAAAATGGATCGTGCACCCCGTTTCTGTTTCACCGTTTTTTAATACTTCTTCATGGACGTTGGTATCCATTCCGCCGGCATATTTAGGCAAAAGAGACGGATGAACATTTAACAACTTATCCCGCCATTCTTGGCAAAATTCAGTAGACAAAATTCGCATAAATCCAATGAGCAAAACCAGTTCAACATTATGGCTTTTCAATATAGCCGTCATTTCAGCATCAAAAGTTTCTCGCGATTTATCCTTATGAGAAATGAACACAGCCGGCACGCTATGATTTTCAGCTCTCTCTAATATATAGGCATTTTTGCGATTAGATAGAACCACAGAAACGTCCGAATCCAATTCACCGGACGCAATGGCATCCAATATGGCTTGTAAGTCTGTGCCGTTGGTTGAGCCAATAACGCCGAGTTTTATCATCGTAAAGCATTCATATGGTCAACCCGTTTTCGAATCACATCATCTGTCCCAATATCTGTCCGATGAAATAGTGGACCCGAAAGGGAAGACACTTCTTTTTCCGCAATTTTTTCTGCTTCAGAAATGGTATCTGCTATTCCCACAACAGCAACTGTTCTGCTTCCAATTTCTACAAGATTTGCGCCTTTAAAATCAACGGACGCATAAAACAATTCGTCTGGATTTTCGATTTTGGAAACATCAATAGGTTCGCCTTTTACAGGATTATCCGGATATCCTTCAGGCACGGCATATTTGCAAACAGTCGCTTTGTTGGCAAATTTTACATCCATTTGATCCAAAGTGCCATCGGCGATTCTGTGACACAATTCAATAAAATCAGATTCCAAAAGCGGCAACACATTCATGGCTTCCGGATCGCCGAATCGGGCGTTGTATTCAATGAGTTTTACTCCATTCGTCGTTGCCATAAATCCGCCATAAAGGATGCCTTTGTATCCGACCCCAAAATTATCTTTTACCGCCTTAGCGGTTTGAATATTAATTTCATGCGCTTGGGAAATATCATCATCCGACAAAAAAGGAAGCGAATGATTTGCATCAGAATAAGTCCCCATACCGCCGGTATTGGGTCCCGTATCTCCTTCGTATGCGCGCTTATGATCTTGGACGGCAGGCATGTGTTTTAAAGTGTCGCCATCGCAAAAACTCATGAGAGAAAATTCTTCACCAATGAACTTTTCTTCAATGACAAATTCACCACTACTATTCACCAGTTCTTGACAATACGCAATTGCTTCATCGTGGGAATGTAAATGATCTCCCGAAACTTTTACGCCTTTTCCACCAGCGAGACCGTCATACTTTACCACATAATTTTCACCCAACACATTCAGGAATTCAGCTACACCATTCATGGAATTGAAGGTTTGATATTTCGGTCCACCTGGGATATTATATTCTTTTAATAAATCTCGGGTAAACGCTTTGGATGTTTCTAATTGAGCCAGATCTTTTTTGGGTCCAACCACTTTTACGCCTGCACTCCAAAGTTCATCTGCTACACCATTCGCCAATGGATTTTCTGGGCCAATGATAGCCAAGGTTGTTCCAATTTCCTTAGCATAATTGACTACAAATTCAGGATCGTTGAAGTTGCCAATTAAAATTTCATCACAAAGTTCGGCAATGCCTGGATTCATATTGGAGGCAAGACAGTAAATTTCTTTTTCTTGGGGTGAACGATCTAAAGCTCGAACGATGGCATGTTCCCTTGCGCCAGAACCGATGACTAAAAATATATTTTTCATTTAAAGGGGGACACAGAGTTCATGAAGAGCCACAGAGCACACCGAGATTTAAAAACAAAATCTAATTAAAAAGACAATAACTCCAAGCAAGATCATTCCAATTAGGAATAAAGCAGACTGTTTTTTTAGCTTTTTTTCTTCATCGGTAATAGGACGAATTTCATCTTTATGTTTTTTTTCATTTCCCGAGCCAATGGCAACACCGATTGCGACACCGATCGCAATTCCCATTGCAACATTGTTCAACGCCACACCAATTCCCACGCCTATTGCTACACCAACCCCAAGACCTTGCTCCATCCAATATCCTTTTGGATGCCCGGTAAGTATTTTTTGAATTTTCCGCTGTTTACGTATTTGGATAAGGGCAAAAGCACCCACCACCAAAACCATAATTAATATGATGTAAATTTTATAGGTCATTATTATTTACCTTGTTTCCCATGATTGAAAGCCATGGCAATTGTCATTCCGATAGCGGGTCCGATCGCAACGCCAATGGCGACCCAAAAAGGGACATTTCCAGTAACGGCGCCAATAACCGCACCGATGGTTACACCAAAAGAAGCGCCAAGAGCAAGCCCGAGCCCGATTGATTTGTTCTTCTTCTTATTCATTTTGTTTAAGCGCTTTAGTAAAGTTTCAAACTTTGCGGAAGTAAAACCAACTTTCGCAAAGTCAATGCTCGTGAACACTTTAACACTTTTCCAACTCAAACACTTTCTTCATATTTCATTTCCCATTCCGATCATTCATGCGCATATTTTCCATTTCTGCAATTTTAGCTTCATCAATATCATTCGCCACATAGTTTCCATCCAGACAAGCCATACAAGGCGTATCTATATGGTGGTCGCCTTTCCGAGTCACCGCCTCCACCAAATCATCAATTTTTTGATACAGCAACGCATCAACTTTAAGATAATCTTGGATTTCATCTTCATTCATATTACCGGCGATGAGTTCCCCTTTTGTTGGCATATCAACCCCATAAAAACATGGCGATTTTACCGGCGGACAGGCCACAGCAAAATAGACCTCCTTTGCGCCAAAATCTTTTAGCATTCGCACAATTTCACGGCTCGTATTTCCCCGGACAATACTATCATCCATAATCATTACTTTTTTATCGCGGATTTCAGTCTCTTGTGGCACCAATTTATATTTCACGGACTTTTTCCGCTCTGCTTGTCCTGGCATAATAAAGGTGCGCCCGATGAATGTGTTTTTATATAGTCCTTCTGAATATCGCACGCCCAATTCGTGGGCGAAAGAAAGGGCAGCTGTGTTTGCTGTGCTGGGGGCAGGGATGACAATATCTGGAACGATATCAGGATGTTTTTTCTTCCATGCTTCGGCTAAATTTTGTCCCATCCGCAATCGAGATCGATAGACACTTACATCGTTTAAAGTGGCGTCGGGGCGGGCAAAATACACATATTCAAAAATGCATGGATTAAAAGATTTTTTAACCAAACGCTTACTAAAAACTTTTCCACTTTCATCCACATAAATCAGTTCACCCGGGAGCACAGTTCCTTTTGGTTCAAACCCCATTGAATAAAACATGGTATTTTCAGAAGCAAAAATATAATCCTTACCGCCATTTCCATTGGACCGTTCACCTTTTACTAATGGACGAATTCCCTGTGGATCGCGAAAAACAACGAGCCCCTTTCCAATAACAATACTGACGACAGAATAAGCCCCTTTCACTCGTTTAAAAATTTTAGTAACAGCATTACACAAAAGATAGAAAAA
>JABIDL010000040.1 GCA_018651745.1 Candidatus Neomarinimicrobiota bacterium
CCGCTCATCAACAGCAAAGGGCAACATACCAGTGCATTATTCGGTTTTTTAAATCAAGTATTCCGTTTGCTTAAAGTTGAGAATCCGGACTACCTCGTAGCAGCTTTTGATGCGAAAGAAAAAACGTTTCGTCATAAAAAATACCCTGAATACAAAGCAACTCGGGAAAAAATGCCCGACGAAATACAATCCCAATTGGAGTACCTATGGGAATTACTCGACGTGTTAAATATCCCGCGTATCGTAAAACCGGGTTTTGAGGCGGATGATATTATTGGCACTCTTACAAAAAAAGGGGAAGAAGCAGGACTCGATGTGTATATCGTTAGCGGTGATAAAGATTTTATGCAGCTCATCAATGAACATGTTTTTTTGTATGCTCCTTCTGGCCGTCGCGGTGAAATCAAGATTTACGATCCACAGAGCGTCGAAGAGAAATGGGGTATTCCGCCAGAAAAAATGATTGATATGCTCGGTCTAATGGGCGACTCTTCGGACAATGTTCCCGGTGTTTCAGGCGTGGGAAAAAAATCAGCTCAAAAATTATTAATGGAATATGGATCACTAGAAGCTGCACTCGAGAATGCAGAAAATGTTTCTAACAAACGCGTCCGAAACGGGCTTCTAGAAGGGCGTGAAAATGCAATTTTAAGCAAAGATCTCGTCACCATTGTTACGGATATGGATATTGATTCGAACATGGATTTATTTAAACGTAAACAACCGGATGGCGAGGCAGTAAAAAATCTTTTTAAGGAACTCGAATTCCACGCATTGTTGAATCAGGTGCAAGGAATAAAGGAAGCAACAGCACCCACTGCTGAAGAGTCAAATAAATCTTATGCAACAATTTTAACCAATGAACAACTTGAAGCATTGGGAAAAAAACTTCGGTCGGCGAAATTAATTTCGATTGATCTCGAAACAAATTCTCTTATCCCCATGAAAGCTGAAATTGTTGGACTCAGTTTTTCAATTAAAGCGGATTCCGGTTGGTACATTCCTATTGGCTATAAAGAAAAGGAAAAGTCGAATTTTGGCAATGATGATCTCGAAGAAGTTTTGAAAGTGCTTACTCCTGTTTTAGAAGATGGTTCCATTGCAAAAACGGGACAAAATATCAAATTTGATACATTAATTCTTCGCAATCATGGCGTGCAAGTTCAAGGCATCCAATTCGATACAATGATTGCCGCCCATCTTATAAAACCCGAACTTCGATCTTACAAACTTGATAACCTCAGTCTGGAATATCTGAATTATAGAATGGTGCCTATTGAAGATTTAATTGGAACGGGCAGAAAGCAGATTTCTATGTTTGAGGTAGCATTGGAAAAAACATCATTTTATGCCGCAGAAGATGCAGAAATCGTATTCCGGCTTACCGAAATATTTCAGAAAAAATTAAAAGAGGTGAAATTAGAAAACTTTTTTCATTCTGTAGAATTACCACTCATTCCGGTGCTCACGCAAATGGAATACGACGGTGTATTTGTGGATGGGAAACATTTGAAATCTATGTCAAAGGAAATGGGCAAGAAAATTGATAATCTTGTTGCCGATATTCAAAAAGAAGCCGGAACCGAATTCAACGTGAATTCCACGCAACAGTTGGGGCAAATTCTGTTTGATATCTTGGGACTCAAACAAATTCAAAAACGGTCAACGGCCGAGCGAGTTTTGGAACACCTTAAACAAGATCATCCTCTTCCCGGTTTGGTTCTTGAATATCGTAAACTGAATAAATTGCGAAGCACCTATATAGATGCTCTTCCGGAATTGATTCATGAAAAAACAGGAAGAATTCACAGTACTTTTAGCCAAACAGTTGCTGCCACAGGACGATTATCGAGCCGTGATCCAAATTTTCAAAACATCCCCATTCGGACAGAAGAAGGCCGAGAAATTCGCAAAGCATTTCGAGCAGAAAAAAAAGGGTGGCGAATCGTTTCCTGCGATTATTCCCAAATCGAACTCAGGATTTTGGCACACCTCAGTAAAGATCCTTCGCTTATCGATGGTTTTCAAAAAGGGGAAGACATTCATTCCAGAACTGCATCTGATATTTTTGGTGTAAAAATTGATGATGTTCTTCCGGAAATGAGGCGGTCAGCTAAAATCGTAAATTTTGGTTTGATTTACGGAGCAGGACCTTTTAGAATGAGCCAAGAACTCGGTGTGCCGAGGAACGAAGCGCAGGCGATCATTGATGCATATTTCACCCAGTACGCTGGAATAAAAAATTATATTGAATCAACGTTGGATTATGCGCGAGAAAATAAATATGTAGAAACGATGCTTGGAAGACGTCGCCCGGTTTGGGACATTGATAGCAATAATCATATGCATCGAGAGGCGGCAAAACGAATGGCAATTAATATGCCGATTCAAGGAACCAACGCGGAAATGATTAAACTGGCGATGATTGCAATTCATCATAAACTCAAAGAAAAGAAGATGGAGTCAAAAATGGTTATCCAGATTCATGATGAACTCATGTTTGAAGCTCCCAAAGCAGAAGTGGATGATTTGATTGGTATGGTTGTGGAAGAAATGGTGAATGCGCTCCTTTTGGATATTCCAATTGTAGTAGATTCAGGAGTGGGAGACTCGTGGTTTGAAGCACATTAATTGGATTAGGAATTAGAAATCGGAATCGGAAAAATTGTTTAGTTATATTGTATTACTAAAAATTTCCAACACATAAAATGATTGAAGAAAAAAATAGTATCAACTCTGTTCACTCCGTGGCTTAAAAAATGGAAGCAAGTATATCACTCAAAAAAGTTGGAAAAACTATCGGTGACAGAACCGTATTAGCCGGGCTAACCTTTGGAATAGAAAAAGGAACCATAGTTGCAATTATTGGTGACAATGAATCCGGTAAAAGTACATTATTGAAAATTTTATCAGGTTTAGATAATCCCGAATTTGGGTCGGTTTTTATTCACGGGTTGGACGCAAAAAATCGCCGTGAAGAAACGCGCATGATGCTGGGTTTTGTTCCGCACGAAATTGATTTGGATCCTTGGCTCACTTTAGAAGAGAATATCCGATTTTCCGGTCTCTTATTTGGTGCAGATAATGACAAAATTACCCATCAAATTTCCGTGTATTCCCGAGCATTGAATCTTACTGATTTTCTACACAATCCGGCGTCAAAAGTATCGCCAGGAATTCAGAAAAAAACGATGTTAGTTCGAGCACTTGCTCATGATCCAACTGTATTAATCCTTGATGAACCTACAACATTTATGGATACACGCGGAAAGCGGGAAACTTGGAACCTGCTTCGAGAATTTCGAAAAAAGAAAACTGTTTTATATGTTAGTCAATCTTTGGAAGAAGTTGAAGCGGCTCATGATCGGATTATTATGTTAGAGAACGGACGGGTTCTTTTGGATGGTAGCTTAGAAAAACTGCTTGAGAGTACGTTTGAATACCACCAGTTTGGTATCGAATTTGAACAATTAACAGATCAATTATACATTCTTCTTTCAACCGAATCTAAAGTTATTAACCCAAGTAGAACCGAAAATGTATTTCAGTTTTATGGTCGATCAAGGAGCGTATTTTTTGATATTATTCGACTTGCGGCAGAAAATGTTATGACGGATGTAACCATTAAAAAACTTGGGTTACGGGATTTACTTGATTTTCAATTCACCCGCGATGAAATAGAATGATTGTTGCACTTTTCAAACGAAGATGGTGGCTAATTCAAAATCGTCTTTTTTCGACCATCGGTTTTTCCCTGATGTTTCCCATATTATTATATGTTATGATTTTTATGGTGCTCAATACAATTATCCGGGAAAGTGGAAACCACGTTCCGTACGGCGAGTGGGTTTTTCCGGGATTTGTAGTACTGAGTGGTTCCTTCGTGATTATGCCGATATTATTTCGAGATTTCTTTGACCTACGCATTCATGGCAGAGTCCTATTGAATTTGACATTATCACCCAGTTCCAAAACAGGATTGGTGACAGGCCTCATCCTTACGAGTCTTGCAGAATCAATTCTTTTTTCCGTCGTAGCGGTAGGCGTTTTATTGACATTGTTGCAAACTTCGTTTGGTTTGATGGATTATCTCATAATGATTGCGTTTTCATGTGTGTTCAATTTTGTATTGGCTAATTCAATCGTTACACTATCTTTGCTTATTAATCGAACGTCATTATTCATGTTATCTATTTTAGCGCTTTTTATTTTAATTACATTCGGATCTGGGCTCTTGTTCGAATTAGGATTTTATCCTGATTCCGTGGGTCAAATTTTGAAATTCATTCCGACTTCAGTGATTGTCCAATGTTTTCATTCCATTTTATTTTTACATCATATTGATTGGCTACTTCTATTCGGCCCAATTATTGTAGCAGGATTTTGGACTTTGCTCAACGGGTTCATTCTCAAACGAACATTAAACCAATGAAGGCATACCTTTCAGGCGGGATGGAGCATGCTGTCGACGATGGTGCGGACTGGCGAAGAGATATGACGAAATGGCTCGCGGAAAATTTGGGGCACGATGTCGTGGACCCTGTGGTGGAGTCCGCGAAAATAGTGACGGAACATGATGCAGAAGATTATAGGGATTGGAAAATTTCCGACTCGAAAAAATATAAACACTTCATCCGCAAATTGATCGCGAGAGATATTCGTGGAGTCATTGAGGAGTCAGATTATGTCATTTGCCTTTGGGATGAATCTGTGATGAAAGGCGGTGGCACGCACGGTGAAGTGACACTTGCGTATCATTTTGGCATTCCGGTTTATCTCATCAATACAATTCCGATGGAAGATTTGAGCGGCTGGATCTTTTCCTGCAGTACCGAAGTTTTCAACTCATTTGATGCACTAAAAATCCACCTTGAAAAAACCTACCATTGAGAAAATGACCATCGGACCCAAAGCAATTATTCACCTCGATCGACTGGTCCATAATTACCAAATTGTGAAAGAATACATAGGCGGGCGCAGAATTATGGCGGTAGTAAAAGCAAACGCGTATGGGCATGGTGCGGTGGAATGCGCCAAGGCGCTGGCAAGTGATGGCTGTGATTCTTTTGCCGTCTTCACATTCGAGGAAGCGATTGAACTTCGGGATGCAAAAATTACGGATGATATTTTCGTATTCAGCCGATTGCATTCGGATTTTCTAGCAGAAGCGGTTGATAGAAAAATCACCTTAAATATATCGCACTCCGATGATTTGGATACTGTAATTGGCTTCCACGCCGAAAATGGCGAATCGCCGAAAGTGCATCTCAAAGTGGATACCGGAATGACGCGCCTTGGAATCGCGATGGAGGAAGCGGAACCTATTCTGAAAAAAATGAAGAAAGCAAACGGGATTCAATGTGAGGGAATTTACAGTCATTATGCTACTGCCGATGAAGGCGACCTTGGGTATGCTAAGGATCAGTTACACCAATTCAATTCTATTTTGGGGATGGCGGAAAAGCTTGGACTAAAATTCAAGATAAAACATTTTTCCAACAGCGGTTCGGTACTGAATCTTCCGAAATCCGGTTTTGACCTAGTCCGCGTCGGGATGCTTCTGTACGGCGCATTTCCTTCGGATGAAGTGCCGGCTGATATTGACATTAAACCCGTCATGGAATTTCGCGGGTCGATTGTGCAGGTACGCTGCGTGTCCGCCGGAACACAAGTGTCTTACGGCGGCGTATGGTCTGCGGAAAAGGATACGAATATCGGTGTTATTCAAACCGGTTTTGCCGACGGATTCCCGCGTCCGTGGTACGATGGCGGCAGTGTTTCGTATCATGGAAAACGATATCCAATCGCAGGGCGTATTTGCATGGATCAACTTATGGTGGATTTTGAAAATGATGATGTGAAAGTTGGAGAAGATGTCCTATTTTTTGGAGAGAATAAAACAGATTCAATTCGCGTGGAAGAGATCGCAACGGCGATTGAGTCAACGCCCTATGTACTGCTCACTGCCATACAGGGCAGGACAGAACGGAATTACTCCCGATCAAATTAAATAAATTAAAGAGATTAAAATGAAAAAAAATATAACATTTAATGACCTTGGCTTGTCTGGCAAAATACTGTCAGCAGTAAATAAAAAGGGTTTTGAAGAGCCGACAGAAATTCAGGCGCTCACCATTCCCCTTATGCTGAAGAATGATTCAAATATCATTGCGCAGGCTCAAACAGGAACGGGAAAAACAGCAGCGTTTGGTCTTCCTTTAATTGAAATGATACGTGCGGATATCAAGGATGTGCAGGCTCTGATATTGGTGCCGACACGAGAATTGGCCATCCAGGTTTCGGAAGAAATATCTTCGCTAAAAGGCGAAAAGGATATCAAAACGGTGCCTATTTACGGTGGACAATCCATTGATCAACAATTACGGAGGTTAAAGAAAGGTGTCCATATTGTTGTCGGTTCGCCGGGGAGAGTGATAGACCATCTTAAGAGGAGAACGCTTAAGTTGGACAAAATCGAGCATCTCATTTTGGATGAGGCGGATGAAATGTTGAATATGGGGTTTATTGACGATATGGAAGAAATATTTGAATACACAAATCCTGACAAAAAGACATTATTATTTTCTGCAACTATGCCGAATAGAATTAAGAGTCTTGCCAAAAAATATATGGATGGTTATGAATTGTTAACTGCAAAAAAAGTGCAGCTGACAACCGATCTCACCGAGCAAATTTATTTTGAAGTAAGAGTGGCCGATAAATTTGGCGCACTATGCAGAATTATTGATATTGAAGATAATTTTTATGGACTTGTATTTTGTAGGACCAAAATAAATGTGGATAAAATCGCAACCCATTTAGCGGATAGAGGATATGATTCTGAAGCCATTCACGGAGATATTTCCCAGCCGCAGCGGGAGCGAACATTGAACAAATTTAAGAGCAAAAAAATCAATATTCTTGTTGCCACCGATGTTGCCGCAAGAGGAATTGATGTAAACGATTTAACGCATGTTATTAATTATTCGCTTCCGCAGGATCCGGAGGCTTATGTCCATCGAATCGGCCGGACAGGGAGAGCCGGAAAAGAAGGCACTGCCATTACATTTATTACACCGAATGAATATTCAAGGCTGATGTTTATCCAGCGGAAGGCTGGTTCGGATATCAAAAAATCTGCCATTCCTGGAGTTGAAGATATCATCAATGCCAAAAGGAAAAAGATTGATGAAAATTTGGCTTCTATTAATAAAGAAACCATTCATGCAGATTATTACAATTGGGCAAAAGAGCTACTCGGCGAAAATAACCATACAGAAATTTTAGCCGCTGTTTTGAATTATAGTTTTGAAGAATCATTAAACCCTAAATCATATGGTGATATTGCAGATTTGAATACGAAAAGAAAAAATCTGGATCAGCAGGGAAAAACCAGACTTTTTGTCGCCATGGGAAAGAAAGATAAAATTAACGCAAAAAAGCTGGTGGATTTGGTATTGAGTAAAGTGTCCATGAAAGCGAAGGATATAAGCGATATTCAAATTATGGATTCATTTTCGTTTATGACCGTCCCGTTTGAAATGGCCGAAAAAATCGTTGTCAGTTTTAAAAAGAAAAGAGGAAGACCGCTTATTTCTCATGTTAAAAAATCAAAGAAAAAGAAGAGAAAGAAGAAGAGATGAATTTTATAAGGATTTGATCCTCTGAATTTAATCGTTAAAACGGTTACCTTTTTCCCAGCATTTACAATGCGGGCTTTTGCCCGGGATTAATCAAAACCAAACGATGAGTAACCGATTTACTGGTTTATTCGATTGGCTCCGCATTCTGACTCCACTCAGAAAAATGAGGAAGATCGTCATCCATCGAAATCCACTTTATCCGTTTCCGATCCCAGATATGCTTTTTGGGTGAGACTGAATCGGGATCGTCCAGCGTTCCGGCGCTAATATCTATGGTATCTGATTTCAGGGGATTGTAGGTAATGGAAGATCCGCAGTTATCACAAAATCCGCGATCCACTTTTTCATTTGTATTGTGAGTTTTCAAATTTCCAGAAATAATAAAAAATGAAGATTTTTTAACAACTACCCACGTGGTGAACGGCCCGCCAACTGATCGTTTGCAGTTGCCGCAATGGCAGTGAACAACTGTCATGGGATCACCAGATATTTCGTACTTGATTTTACCGCAATAGCATTTTCCTGTTAGCATAATCTAATTCCTATAAATTTCTTTGTACTTGTATTTTGCGGGACGCAAAGTTTCCATTCAACTTAATCCCCTTTGGATTTATCCACATTGGAAAAAAAAGGAACTAGATCCAAGTCTATATACTTGGGATGAAGAAACAATTGGAAACAAAATGTAAAAATATTAATCTCTATGTCTCGGTGGTGAAAAATCTTTAATCCGCATCCTCATCCGGTTTCCTAACCCAAGAACGTCTATCGTTGAAAATCTTTTTTTTCATTTTCGCCCAATCTTGAATTAATTCCTTCATTGTATTAGTTTTTTTCGGGTCATTAGGAAAAGCAGTTTCAATCATATTAAGCATTGAATTTTTTCGGGAATCTATTTCGCCTAATTCTATAATTTCTTCCTGTGCCCATCCTTTTTTTTCTGATTGAACTATTTCTTTTTCTTCTTCTACAACTTTAGTTTGTTCTTGGTTGCTTATGAGAAAGGAAACAATCAAAACTATTACGATAACTACGATAATTAATGGATACATATTTTAGCCTCCTAAAGCGGGAACTCGCACCACATCGATTCCAAAATCATATGGCAGGACACCGGCCCACCAAAAAATTACCATAGCGATCATCACCATGATAGCCACCGGCCATGCAAAGGTTGCCATTCGAATAAAGTCTTTTGCATCCAGTTGTCCGCTGGCATATACGATAGAACTTGCTGGTGTTCCGATTACGAGCCAATAGGCAAGCGAAGTAGAAATAGCGAGCCCGACGCCCACTAAAATTGGATTGGTTCCGGAACTTTGTGCCATCTCGAGAACTACAGGTCCAATGACTGCTACGGTAGCTCCGGCACTCATTAAGTTTGTAAGTAATGCTCCGATTAAAATCACCACTAATATAAGAGGCAACCCTGAACTGATACCAAATATCGCCATGATATCAATGAGGCTATCGGCAAGCCATCTTGCAGCGCCGGTTGCCTTAAATACAGACCCAAGACTGATTGCTCCTGCATACAAAATGATGACTCCCCAACTGACATTTTCCTCATAATCTTTCCACGATGTCAGCCCAAGAAGCATAAATAAAACTGCCCCGGAAATTGCCACACCACCAAGACCTAATGGAAATCCAAGAATGGAAGCGGTGACCGATTTATCTGTGATCCACATAAATATCAACAGCATCATAATCCCGCCAACCAGCCATTGTTTTCGAGTCATTTTACCATGTTTTTCGAGGTCTTTTTTCAAGACATTTACAGCATCCGAAAGATCGTTCACTTCTGGTTTAAAGAGTATGGGAAGTAGAAATGCCATAATTACTGACATGATGGCAGTATAGAAAACACCCATTCTCATCCACTCAAAAAATGTAATATTCGGGCTGACGAAATCCTCGAGAAATCCAATCATGATAGCATTTCGTGCTCCGCCTGTGGGACTCATCGGTGCACCAACCATGCAGCCGATAGCGATCGACATCATGAGCAATTTTCCCAAACGTGGTGCAGGAATAGTTTTATTCGTCATGGTGTATAGAGCAAGTGCGATCGGAACGAACATGGGAGCTATCGATGCTTCGTTGATAAAAGCAGATGGAATTGCGGTGCCAAGCAAAAGCCCAAAAACGATGTTTCGAGTTTTAGTTCCGGATAGTTTAACCACTAACATCCCAATTCGTTTATCCAATCCGTATTTCACCAAGGTTGCACCAATCGCCAGTGATCCTGCAATAAACCAAACCGCATCATGTGCGTAGGTTCCAACAATATGCGATGGGTCTGTTATGCCGAAGAAGAGTTGAACGAGCCCGATTAAAAGCGCTACAGCCGGCATCGGAATTGCTTCGGTTGCAAAAAAGATAGTACATGCACCCAAGAGAGCGAGAATAATTTTCATATTCTGAGCCCTTTGTATAAGGAATTCCGCATTGAGGTCTGCACCGAATAGCTCACGGGCAGTAACGAGCATAGAATCTGGAGTTGGCATGAGCGACAATAAGGAAAAAATGATAATGCCGACACCGAGCCATTTGAAATCGGTGGTTTTTGCGAAACCGCCAGAATTACTATTAGGGAGTACAGAATCCATGCTGATATGGTAAAACTGCCTATAAATCAGGAATTCTGCAAGAGTTTACCCGATAAAAAGGTCGGAAAACCTCCAAGCAGATTGTGTAAATTAGATGAAGCATTAGGAGTCGCACATTCATCCATTAGACACAACTATAATCATTCTCTTTTTGTCAGCGATGACAGGATTTGGCCTATGGCAAGCCAGATTGAACCGGACGACAGAAGATTATTTCCTTGCCAGCAAAACCATTCCCTGGGTTGTAGCAATGGGATCAATCGTTGCTACCGAAACATCTGTATTAACTTTTGTGAGTATTCCAGGGTTTGCGTATCGCGACAATTGGTTTTTTCTTCAGTTAGCTTTTGGTTTCATAGTAGGCAGGATTTTAGTTAGTTTTATTCTACTCCCATCATTTTTTGAAAAAGGGGTTCAATCTATTTATGAAATAATTGGTGACCGATTTGGCTCCGGGTTACAAAAAATAGCATCAGGAGTGTTTCTATTTACTCGGGTGCTTGCGGATGGTGTCAGGTTTCTTGCGACAGCAGTCATTGTTCAAGCAATAACAGGTTGGTCAATTACAACAGCTGTGCTGATTATTGGAATCATTACTCTTTCATACACACTTTTAGGTGGAATTCGAACGATTGTATGGCTTGACACTTTTCAATTCTTTTTGTATTTGGCCGGCGCCATGATATCCATTGTTTTCATATTAAATGCAATGGAAATTGGATTTGGACAGATGATTTCAGATTTATTTTCTGCCGGAAAAATGAATATTCTGCGGTGGGGAGAAGGCAATCCGTTCATGAATGCATGGGCTTTCCCAAGTGCATTTTTCGGAGGCACACTCTTATCATTTGCGTCCCATGGTTCGGATTATATGATGGTCCAGCGGGTGCTCGGATGCCGGTCGCTTCAGGATGCAAGAAAAGCTATGATTGGCAGCGGATTTTTTGTGTTCTTTCAATTTTCACTTTTTCTTCTTGTCGGTTCGATGCTGTTTCAATATCTAGAAGGGATAGAGCTCACAAAAGATCGGGAATTCGCTGTTTTTATCACCCAGCATCTACCCATAGGATTAAAAGGAATTCTGCTTGCCGGAGTTCTTTCTGCTGCAATGTCCACACTCAGTTCTTCAATCAATTCGCTTGCATCTTCCACCATGACAGACTGGTTAAAAAAACAATCCCTAAATCTTGCGAAACAGGTATCTTTTGGATGGGCGATAGTCTTGGTAGGAATGGCAGTCCTTTTTGATGAAAGCGATACAGCTTTGGTTGAACTTGGATTGCAGGTAGCATCCTTTACTTATGGAGGATTGCTTGGGTTATTTCTTCTTTCCAAATTCAATACGAAAATCCATCCTGCTAGCGCAATCATTGGACTCATTGGAAGCCTCGCCATTGTTCTGTATTTAAAAACAACCGGCATTGGATGGACATGGTTTATCGGTTTTGCTGTCATCACTAATCTTGTATTAGCTTTCCTTTCGCATTTCATCATTAAAAAAATGAATCTCAACAAAAATTATCATGCGTAAACTCATTGTCAGTCTTGCTTTAACAGTAATGAGTTTAAATGCTCAGGAATTCGAACATACTCGAGTTGTCAAAGTTCCGGATTTATCCTTTACGAACCGCGTCTATACCGGATTGGATATTCTTGCGCAAATGGATTACCGTCCGCTAAAAGGACGCAGTATTGCAGTATTATGCAATCAGGCGAGCGTCGATAGAAACGGTCGACACATTCTTGAAATTTTGAATGATATCGAGGATGTTGATGTTAAATATATTTTTCTGCCGGAGCATGGGTTGTTCGGAACCGATGACGATAGGTTACGGATGATCGGGGATAAATCATTTGATCCTGTAACCGGTGCAAGAATTGTGGATTTGTGGGGTAGATATATTAAACCACCTCGCTGGGTGTTGGACGATGTGGACATAGTTTTGATTGATATTCAAGACACAGGCGTTCGTTATACAACTTACATCACAACTATTTCGAAAATCATGGAATCCTGCAGCGATTTTGATGTTCCCATTTTGTTATTGGACAGACCCAATCCGATTCGCGGTGATCGTGTAGATGGTCCCGTGGTTCGAACGGCGTACCAATCTTTCGAAAGCTATCATTTGGTTCCGATTAGGCACGGTCTTACGGTTGGCGAATTTGCACTTATGGTAAACGAAATGGGCTGGGTGAAAGATCTTGCACGTGCCAATCTGGTTATTATTCCCCTCAGAAACTGGAAACGAAATATGTGGTTTGACAATACAGAATTACCTTGGGTTCCGCCACAACCAAATCTTGATTCTCTCGAAACTGTAGTAGGATACATTGGTTTTTCTTTAGCACGTGGAACCAATTTGAATATCGGATTTGGAACAGATAAACCGTATTTCAGATTTGGCGCGCCATGGTTATCGGGAAAACATTTGAAGGATAAATTGATTGCGCAGAATTTGCCGGGAATAAAGGTAAGCTCAGTGCGCTACAAGCCGGATGACGGTACGGGAAAAAAGATCCTTCCTCGCCACGGAGGTACGTATTGCAGCGGCGTTGATATTTCCATCACAGACCGAAATAAGTTCGATCCACTTCGAACGGCGACTTCACTCATTATTCTGACCAGCAGATTATATCCTAGAGAATTCCAGTGGACAGGGGACGGTTATATTGATAAATTATTCGGAACTAGTTTATTGCGAACGTTTACAGCCCAAGAAAAACCACCTGAATATTTACCCCCTCAGTGGAATCATGATGTATTTCGTTTTAACCAGTTTAGAGAAAGGTTTTTGCTCTACGAATGAAAGTTGGGCTGATCCTGTTTTATTTTTCTGCATTGATGGCGCAAACCCATTTGTCAGTTCCGCAAAGTGTGTGGCGAATTCGTGTGATAAATGATATGTTTAATGGGAATTGGAAGGGCCCGGATGGAGAAGATGGAATCAACGGAATGCAATCCTTATGGAACAACCAAATTTGGAAGATCAATGAAATGCGGTCGCGCAGCGGAAATAAAACTACAACGCAGATTGATTACGGTTTATCTGATAAAATGAATATATCCATTTCAGTTCCGTATATTTCCAGGTTTGAGGAAAAAATGACGATTTCCGTTAGCCCATCGGATACTGCGGGTCTGTCGCCAGATTCCATTATTAGTCGATTTCACCCATCATCACGGTCAAATTCCGGCGTCGGCGATGTTTCTCTTGGGCTGCAAGTTAATTTGGTTGGAATACCAACGTGGTCGGGGAAAGGCGCTGTTTCTGTTTATGGAGGCGTTTCGGTAACTCTTCCGACAGCGGAACGATTAGGTCCGTACGAACCGGGCTCGGTGGATACGAGCGGAATTCCGATGCAATTTTACGAGCTTCCCATTGGACACGGGCTTACGGAGTATACACTATCGCTGGGCGGTGAATTTTATCGGAAGATTCTTGGAAGGATGTCCACGCTTCGTTGGAATATGCATTATGCAGCATTTTCCCAGGAACAGGTGAATTCGTCGCTGTCTTTTGTCGGATTTGACGAATCAAATCCGGATAGTTTGGCTACCATGATTGGATCAAAACATCTATACAGACGTGGAAATACATTTTCAGGGAATTTTTCGGGGCGATTCGAAGTGTTAAAGGAAATGATAATTGTAGAAGCGGGAATGGATTGGAAATTCACCGGACGTGATTTTTTCAAGTCTAACAGTTCGACCTGGGATAGTTGGATGGAATACAGACAGGTGAAGGGAAGCCTCATCCACAGTACAAGGCGAACTAGGATTCGACAATTCGTGACTGTCCGTTATCAAAATGTAAATCCTATAAAAAAAATTGGTCCGATTCCTTTTGAATTGGAAGTTGGTCTGATATTTCCCATGCCGCTTCTCGTCAGAAACGAATTTAATACGACAGCTTTGTGGGTTGGCATTACAAGCTATACGCAGATGTGGTAGATTTGAAAGCCGAATGAACCTTCCTCAATCCAAAAAGAGTATTTTCAGCTGGGCATTGTATGACTGGGCAAACAGCGCTTTTGCCACAACGGTGCTCGCCGGATTTTTTCCGCTGTTTTTTAAAGAATATTGGGCAGATTCAAGTCAGCCGGCGATGAGCACATTTTATCTCGGACTCGCAAATTCAATTGCCTCTATCATGATTGCGGTTTTGGCGCCGTTTCTTGGATCCATCGCAGATAGGGGAACTGCTAAAAAGAGATTTCTGCTTTTCTTTTTATGCATTGGCGTTTTCATGACATCCGGATTGTATTTGGTTGATTTAGGAAATTGGCAATTGGCTGCCGTGTTTTTTGTGGGAGGATCACTTGGCTTTGCCGGTGGAAATATTTTTTATGATTCTCTGCTTCCCTCTATTACAACGGAAGAAAATGTGGATAAAGTATCGTCACTTGGCTTTGGACTGGGATATATCGGCGGCGGATTGCTGTTCGCCGTGAATGTTATGATGTTCCTCAATCCAGAGCTATTTGGAATCGCTGACAAAGCAGAAGCGATAAAAATATCCTTTGTGTCCGTCGGAGTTTGGTGGGCACTGTTTTCCATTCCACTATTTCTGAATGTCAAAGAACCGCAAATTCACGCATCGGTGTCGTTAAGAAAAGCCGTAATTCAAGGTTGGACGCAATTAAGGGAAACGCTGAACCATATTCATCATTTAAAAGTCGTTGGCCTATTCTTGTTGGCGTACTGGTTTTACATTGACGGCGTGGACACCATCGTCAAAATGGCGGTGGATTATGGGATGGGAATAGGATTTAATAGCGAATCACTCATCACCGCACTGCTGATTGTTCAGTTTGTAGCCTTTCCATCCGCACTCGTTTATGGGTGGCTTGCGGGTAAAATAGGCGCTAAAACAGCGATATTGACTTCGATTGCGGCGTATGCATTGATCACAATCGGCGGCGCGCTTATGCAGGAAGAATGGCATTTTTATGTATTGGCGATTTCCATTGGACTTTTTCAAGGAGGCATTCAGGCGCTCAGCAGAAGTTTGTACACACGGCTTATCCCGAAGAGAAAAGCTGCCCAGTTTTTTGGGTTTTACAATATGCTTGGCAAATTCGCTGCCGTACTCGGACCGGTTCTTATGGGAGGCATTACGGTGCTTACCGGTAATCCAAGGCTCGGAATTTTGGGTGTTTTAATCCTGTTTATCATCGGATTTGTATTACTCACAAAAGTGGATGTAGAGGAAGGCAAGCGGATGGCAGATGCATATCCGGTTGAATAATATGATCTTTCAAAAAACAGTTGATCGGTATCTTTTTCTCCCTATAAACTTCAAGCGAAGCCCCGCTGGTGTGGCGTGCTCTTCAGGGAAAAAAATTTTCTCGAGGGTGACTTGGCGGGGCTTTTTAATTTAAATTTAGTTATTATGAAACATATAAAAATCATATAAAGTAAATTATGAAATGTACAGCAACCTATTCTCAGCTTGTTATGCCGGATCACATCAATGTTATTGGAACGCTATTCGGTGGAAAAATGGTTTCCTGGATGGACCTTGCCGCAGCCAAAGTATCCTATCGGTTTTTGGAAGGAAGCGGATCGTCGGGAGCTGTGACGGTTGTTATCGAAAAAGTTGAGTTTGCTGAACCTGTATATTTAGGCGAATGGGTTAATTTTATTAGCACTGTCGTAAAAGCAGGAACATCGTCCTTCACGATAAAGGTTGAAGCGCATGCGGAAGGCAGAGAAAGAGGGAGGAGATTGGCAAGTTCTGCTATCATTACTATGGTGGCAGTCAAGAAGGACGCCGATGGGAAATACCATAAATTGAAACATGGAAAAACGGTTGAGTAAATCTCCTAAGAAATATTTTTTCGTTTTTATTATATTACACCTCCAATTTTGGGGGTGTTCTTTTTTGGGAACAAAATCTTTTCCTGAGCCAATCCTTTTAGATACCAATCCGGTGGTGGCGCTGAGATATACGTATTCGGAAGTTGAATTACTTGCGCCTTTCAAATGGCAGATTGGACCGCATGCAGCAGATATTTTAGTTTTACACCGAAATAATCCGGCGTCGCCCATTTTCCACTCCACAGTTTTTGCTGGCGATTCTTTCCATGTGATTCTACCGTATAACGCATTCAGCGAAGATTCTTTGGAAAATCTGTTAACCGTTCAGCCATTAGGCGGTGGTTATAATCCAATCCACCACTTTTTTAATGCACCAATCGATTCCATTTATGAATTTCCAATGATTTCGATTCCATGAAACATGTTTTTTCTATTGTAGGATTATTGTCCATTGCAATTTCGCAAACCATAGTAAATATCAATACTATTCCACGTGAAGTAACCGTCTTTTTGGACGATATTGAATTGGGCGATTCTCCCATTAATACGACGATTATAGACACGGGAAAACATAGTTTGCGATTTGAAAAAAAGAGATTTGTAACTTCTTCAACCGAAATAATGATTGCACCTTCAAAACTGTTGGACATTCAAGTCCGCCTCGTTCCGCTACATTCGGTTTTATTTATGGCAGAGGATGAAGGACTCGTTTTTGAGTGGGACGAGTCTTACAAATGGACACACAAGAAAATATCGTTTGATATGCAAGAAGGTACCCATGTCTTAAAAGTATTTCGTAACAGAGAATTGGTGGATAAACAAAGAATAAAAATTACCCGCCCGCAAACGATTGGATATCGTCTTTCCATAGATTCAACCTATGTTGATCACTAGAAAATTCAAACATTTACGTTAAGAAATAAGACAAATTTATCCTAACTTTTCAGCCCGAAAATGAATCACTTTTAATGAAGGAGTAATATGATGGCCCATGTAAAAGCAATAAAATTAATTACAGGTGACTGGCAGGAAATTAAACCGGACCTTTTCGCATTGGGATTGTTTGAGGCCGGTACGCTTACTGCCAGAGGAAAATCAGCTAATGAATCCGTTGGGGGGCAAATTTCAAACGCTATGAAAAGCGGTGATCTCAAAGGAAAAGCTGGCGAATTGACTGTGTTTTACGGGGATGATTCCAGAGTGCTGGTGGTTGGCCTGGGGAAGAAAAAAGATTTCAGTGCGGAAATTGTCCGTAGTGCTGCCGGTTCTGTTGCCAAAATTGCAATCGAAAAGAAATTGAAACATGTTTTGGTTGAGTCTTTTGGCGAAGATAAAACTATGTATGCGGGACAAGCACTTGCTGAAGGGTTGATCTTGGGGAGCTATCAATATTTAGATTTTCACACGAATGATAAAGATCAATTTGAATTGGCAGAATTGTCGGTAATTGGAGGGAATAAAGGCGGAATAGAAAAGGGAGTAGGAGTTGCGAATGGGGTTTGTCTTGCCCGTGATTTGGGAAATCATCCCGGGAATATTACAACGCCGACCAAGTTAGCAGAGACTGCAGCTGAAATTGCCAAAGAAGGCAAAATGAAAATTACAGTATTTGATCGGAAAGAATTTACTGAGATGGGAATGGGTGGACTTGCCGGCGTGTCTGCAGGAACGGACGAACCACCCAAATTTATTTTACTTGAATACTTAAAAGGGAAGAAATCCCAGAAACCGAAAATTTTGGTTGGCAAAGGAATCACCTTTGATTCAGGCGGAATTTCAATTAAGCCTGCCGGGAAAATGGATGAAATGAAATTTGATATGTGTGGCGCCGGAACCGTTTTGGGAGTCATGAAAACACTCGCTGGATTGAAACCTAAAATAAATGTTGTTGGCATTATTGCCGCAACAGAAAATTTAAGCGGAGGGATGGCATATAAACCCGGGGACGTCCTCACTGCATACAACGGAAAAACAATCGAAGTTCTTAACACCGATGCCGAAGGACGAAATGTACTTGCCGACGGATTATCTTATGCAAGTAAGCATTACAATCCCGCATTTATTTTAGATTTTGCAACGCTAACTGGTGCAGTTTTGGTTGCATTAGGTCACGAAGCAACCGGGATTATGGGTACAAACAAAACATTAATTGAACGTATTAAAAAATCATCAGAAAAAACGGGTGAAAAGGTGTGGGAACTTCCACTTTGGGATGTATTCTCAGAGCATGTGAAATCTGACATTGCCGATGTAAAAAATATCGGGAAACCGATGCAAGCTGGAACTATTTCTGCCGCAGCATTTCTAAAAGAATTTGTTGGTGAAGATATTCCATGGGTGCATTTTGACATTGCCGGAACAGCATGGGGAGACCGCAAACGTTCTTATTTTTACAAACAAGGTGCAACCGGAGAAATCATCCGTACTGCATTAAATGTGATTGGAGCATAAACCATGACCAAACCAATTTTTTCACCATCGTCTGAATGGTCAGAAAATTCCCATATTAAGAGTCACGATCAATACCGTGAACTTTATGAAAAATCTATAAAAAAACCGGAAGCATTTTGGGCTGATATTGCAAATCGGCTTGAATGGATTCAACCGTGGGATATTGTAAAGGAAGAAGATTTTGTGAATGGAAATATTGCATGGTTTAAGCATGGGAAATTAAACGTCAGTGTAAATTGTTTAGATCGCCATATTCTAGCCGGGAAAGGCGATAGAACTGCCATTATCTGGGAAGGGAATAATCCTGAAGAGGATCAATCCTTTACATTTGATGAATTGCTGACTGAGGTTCAAAAATGTGCAAATGTTTTAAAAGGAACCGGAATCCAAAAGGGCGATAGAGTTTGTCTCTATATGCAAATGGTTCCGCAGTTGGCAATCGCAATGCTCGCCTGTGCTCGGATTGGTGCTGTGCATTCAGTAGTATTTGGAGCATTTAGTGCAGATTCGCTTCGGGATAGAATCAATGATTCAGAATGTAAAGTGTTAATTACGCAGGATACCGGTGTCCGTGGAACAAAACAAAATATCCCGATGAAAACCAACGCAGATAAAGCGGTAGCTCAAACACCATCCATTCAAAATGTCTTGGTGGTAAAACGGACAGGTGAATCAATACACATGGAAGATGGTCGCGATCTTTGGTGGCATGAAAAAATGAATGAGGCAGATTCAGTGTGTGCACCCGAACCAATGGATTCCGAAGATCCACTGTTTATTCTTTATACATCCGGTTCTACCGGAAAGCCCAAAGGTGTTTTGCACACAACGGGAGGCTACCTTGTTTATGCATCGTACACGCACGAAATGGTTTTTGATTATCACCCTGAGGATGTGTATTGGTGCACTGCCGATATCGGATGGATTACGGGACATTCCTACATTGTGTATGGTCCGCTAGCAAATAACGCTACAACACTCATGTTTGAGGGTGTTCCAAATTATCCGGACTTTGGACGGTTTTGGGATGTGGTTGACAAACACAATGTCAATCTTTTTTATACCGCGCCGACTGCCTTACGGGCGCTAATGAAAGAGGGAAATGATCCGGTTACTTCACGAAATCTTTCATCGCTCAGATTATTGGGAACGGTTGGTGAACCCATCAAAGAACCGGAATGGAAATGGTATTTGGATGTGGTCGGAAAAGGAAACTGTCCTATTGTAGATACGTGGTGGCAGACTGAAACCGGAGGAATTCTTATTACTCCGCTGCCGGGGGCAACACCGTTAAAACCCGGATCAGCAGCATTCCCTTTTTTCGGGATTGAACCGGTTCTCATGACAGAAGACGGCAAGGAAATTGAAGGAAACGATGTAGCAGGATTACTTGCCATTAAACATGGTTGGCCGGGAATTTTGCGAACGGTGTATGGAGATCATGATCGTTTTATCGAAACATATTTTTCGCAATTCCCCGGATATTATTTTACAGGAGACGGTGCACGAAGAGATGAGGAAGGATATTACTACATCACCGGACGAGTAGATGATGTGCTGAATGTATCAGGACACCGAATCGGAACGGCGGAAGTTGAAGGCGCAATCGGGAAGGCAGAAGGTGTTGCAGAAGCAGCAGTCGTAGGGTTTCCACATGACATTAAAGGACAAGGTATTTACGCATTCGTAACACCCATGACTGGTGTGAATGGCGATGATGCTTTATCGGATAAAATTCGACAATCTGTGACCATCGATATTGGTCCTCATTCAAAACCGGATAAAATTCAGTTTACTCCGGCGCTTCCCAAAACGCGATCCGGGAAAATTATGCGACGAATCTTAAGAAAAATTGCCGAAGGCGATGTGGATGATCTTGGAGATATTACTACCTTAGCAGATCCGTCCGTTGTCGAAAACTTAGTCAAAGAACGAGTTTAGTTCGTGTCGGGAATGACAAGCATTTTATTTTTTCTCGCAGGACTTCTGCTTGGTGGAGGCATCATTTGGTTTGTTCGCCAAAAAGAAATTGACTCTGCACAGACGGGATTAGATCAGCTCAAGGATGTCTTTGGAAACTTGTCTAAAGAAGCACTTACTGAAAATCAAAAATCCTTTTTTGAATTGGCAGAAAACAAATTTGCGGAATTAATGAAATCTTCTGAAACGCAACTGGATGAAAAAAAGAAACTGATAGATTCCACATTGATGGAAATGGGAAAAAATCTTGATGGCCTTACGAAATCTACATCGGAACTAAAAGGCCAGATGGAAGAATCCAAAAAAGGAATTGATAGTCTGTCTGATACGACTTCACGGTTGCGGCAGATTTTATCGAGTTCTCAGGCTCGTGGGCAGTGGGGCGAAAGAATGGTGGAAGATATTCTTTCTTTTATCGGACTGATAGAAGGGATTAATTACGAAAAACAATCTCAAGAAGGGAAAGATCGCCCGGATTTCAAATTCAATCTACCTGATGGTAAACACATTAACATGGATGTGAAATTTCCGCTGACGCATTATGAGAATTATTTGGCTACCGATGTTGAATCTGAAAGGGATGATGAAAAGAAAGCATTCCTGAAAGATGTTCGAAATCATGTAAAGGAAATTTCCGGAAGGTCCTACATTGATCCGAACGCCGGGACTGTGGATTATGTGCTGATGTTCATTCCAAATGAAAGTATTTATTCATTTCTGAATCAGGAAGATGGCGAATTAATTGATTTCTCTTTGGGTAAGAAAATTCTGCTTTGTTCGCCGGTTACTTTATACGCATTTCTATCCCTGATTCGTCAGGCAGTTTCAAATTTCCATATGGAACAGCGGGCTGGAGAAATGCAAAAATTGGTCAATACATTTCGGGATCAATGGGGGAAATTTGCCGATCAGGTTTCAAAGCTAGGAAAAACACTTGGAACCCTTTCCAATCACTATGATGAATTAAGTGGTCCGCGTCTTCGTGCATTGGAAAAACCGATGGAAAAAATTGAAGACCTTCAAATCGGACTGACCGATGAATCAGCATTGAAGGAACTCCCGGAGGAGGAAGAATGAAACTAATCTGTCATTCTGATTCCGTACACGAAGTGCCGGGAGAAGAATCTCAAATTCTTGATGTGGCTGCATTGAATGATTGAAAATTTTACCCTTTCCAAACACCGAGGTCTCAAAATTTCATTCCTAACGATCTTGATATTCACATTTGCTTGCGTAGGACCCGCAGAGCCCGAGGGAGGGTTGGTAGATGACATTCCATTTATTATCAATACAGAATCCACTTTTTCATTCATCCTCAAAGGAAATAAATATTCCTTTGAAGAATCTTATGATTTAGCACTTTCTACTGACTCTTCGGATGTTATTTTTACCACAGTTTCCATCACAGAATGGTCAGGAAGTGATACGGTTTGGGCAACTATTTTAACCGCTTCAGATACGGTGGTTACTCCTTATACATTTACAGCAAATACATCTTTTGTAACAAATCAGGCAGTTACGGATTCGACGATTCCGAAAAAAATTGTGCTAGTCGGGAATTTATTTAAAGGAATTTTTGAATTTGTAATGGCAAAAAACTGATAGTCTTATTTGCTTTATTTTGATTCCCCTTTTAGTTTCCCCTTATTATGGGATTTCAAATTCTGACTCTCGTCTTTATTAGAAAAGCGTCATGAGTTCTCGCAGACGGTTCGGAACATTCGAAGGCGTATTTACGCCGACCATTCTCACTATCCTCGGCGTCATTATGTATTTGCGCCTTGGATGGGTTGTGGGGAATGCCGGTTTCGGCGGTGCTTTGATTATTATTCTGCTGGCTAAGGTTGTGACGGTTACCACAGGACTTGCCATTGCTTCTATGAGTTCCAATATCAAAATTGGCGATGGTGGAAGTTATGCAATCATTTCGCGATCGCTCGGGATTGAAATTGGCGGTGCGGTTGGGTTGCCACTTTATCTTTCTCAAGCGCTTGGCGCTGCTATGTATATCGTCGGGTTTACTGAAGGCTGGATCGCCATTTTCCCGAATCACGATCCGCTGATAGTCTCATCTCTAGTGCTTGCTTTATTGATTACAACATCGCTGATTTCAGCAAGAATCGCGATGAGACTTCAATATGGAATTATGTTTCTGATTGGCTTTTCGTTGGTTTCACTATTTGCCGGAAATGAAGGAATAGTAGAACCTGTTCTTTTGTGGGGTGGATTCGAAAATGCACCTTTCTGGGCTGTATTTGCGATATTTTTTCCGGCTGTTACAGGCATCGAAGCCGGTGCGGCAATGTCGGGAGAACTTAAAGATCCGAAAACAAGTCTTCGAAATGGAATCTTGTCTTCTATTGCAATTTCATTTGTGGTATATGTCGGCATTGCGTATTGGCTGAGTGCAACAGTGGACAGCGAAATACTTCGTTCCAATTATATGGTGATGCTGGATATTTCAAAATGGCGATGGGTGATTTTGGGCGCTATTCTTGGGGCAACTTTATCTTCGGCTCTTGGCGCTGTTGTCGGCGGTCCTAGAACTCTGCTGGCGTTGGGGCAGAATAAAGTCGTTCCGCTGGGGAAATATTTTGCGCAGCGCAGTAAAAACGGTGAACCGCAGATTGCCATTTTGTTTACCGGACTCATTGTGGAAGTTGCGTTGATTTTTGGCGATTTGAATACGATTGCACCTCTTTTAACGATGTTTTTCCTGATAACTTATGGGACGATCAATATGGCGGTTCTTGTTGAGAAACAAACCGGAATTTCCTCATATCGACCAAGTTTTGATATTCATATTATTATTCCTTTCATCGGGACGGTGTGGTGCGCGATTGCCATGTTCCTCATTAATCCGGTGTTTGCGGTGGTATCTATTTTTATCATTTTCCTCGTATTTGCCTGGCAGGTGCGGTTAGGGCATCAAGCTCCGTGGGGAGATGTCCGACAGGGATTTTTCACTGCTGTGGCAGAATGGGCAATTCGAATGGGCTACCACGTCCCCAAAAGCGCTAAAAGCTGGAAGCCAAATCTCATGATTCCCGTTGAGAATCCGGAGCAATGGGAATCTCGTTTGAACCTTGTTCGAGATATCACATATCCGCGCGGAAGTGCAAGGCTTTTCAGTGTCCGCGTTTTACAGCAATCCGTTACTGAACAAGTTAAAATTTGGGTTGGACATTATTTCAAACGGAATGATGTGGGCGTTCAGCAATCGTCCGAAGATCTTGAAGCGGCTCTTACATCTGTTTCGAAACCAATGCGTGATGATGGGATTTTGATCGTGGAAACCGTAATCGAAGCAAACGAATTCCTAGAAGGAATTTCCATCGCAACCCAATCGCTGAGGGGTATGCCGCTTCCTCCCAATATAATGTTTTTAAGTATGAGCGATGAACCCGGGAAAAATGAGCGGCTGGAGGCACTGATGTCCATTGCCTCGCGGGAAGGCATGGGAATTGTCGTAGCCAAAATGCACTCAGAAAAAGGGCTCGGCAAAAAGCAAAAAATTAATCTTTGGTTGGGGACGAAGAGCCCGAATAGGAATTTATCCGTCCTTACCGCACTTCAGCTTGAGCGGAACTGGAAAGGGTTTTTGAATTTGGTCCACACGGCTGAGGATGTGGAAAAAGTTCAGCGTGCCAAAAAGCGTTTGAACGCAATTGCGTCTGTGGGACGCCTTCCGCTGGACACAAGCATTACGGTGAATGTCGGCACATTTTTTGACCAAATTCCTACCGGAAGCGAAGCTGACATTAATATTTTTGGAATTCCCGAAGTGCTTGATTTAAACACCATGCGCCGCGCTGCCGAGTTAGCCGACACGACCAGCCTGTTCATCCGCGAAAGCGGGGAAGAGAGTTTGGTGGCTTGAATTATTCCTCCCACGCCGGGCAGAGGAAATCTTTATAATCGCAGTATTGGCAGGTGAAGTCGCTTTTTTTCGTACCGAATGATCCCGCCCGAATTCCACTAGCAACATCCCGAATTTTTACTCTACTCTCTTCCAATTCCTCTTCAGAAAATGTGTGCGAAGATAGCGGATCTTCGCCGTGGCGTAAAAAGTGAAGACTTGCCTTTCCGGGCGTTCCGTTAATATCGGATACTGCATCGTTTAGAATCGCTTCTGTGTACAGCGCCATCTGAAGATTCTTTTCTGCTTTTTCTTTCTTTCGGCTGGTTTTGTAATCCACAATAGCAAGTCCATCGTCTTCTTCATCAATCCTATCAATTTTGCCGGAAATCTTTACATTGATGTCTGGCATTGTATAGGAAAATGCCTTTTCCCGCCCAACAACGTTTGGCGGATTTTCCTGCACAAATCGAAAATATTCGGTCAGAATTTCTTCGCCTTGTTTTTTGAATTCCTCGCCTCGCTGGCGGTATTCAAAAGAATCTTCCCGCCAGTGTTTTTCGAGCAGTCCAAACAGCGCGTCCTTGGTTTGGTTTTCGGAATCGAGTCCGTGAAACTCTTCTAAAATGGTATGCATGATGGATCCGAATTCACCGGTAGCGCGGGTTTTCCGCTCGGGAACTTTATCAATATATTTGAGCCTGTATTTCAGCGGACAGGAATCGTATGTACCAATTTTGGTGGAGGAAAGGTGAAGCAAGGAAAACAATTCCGAAGGTTCGCCGGATGCATCCGCTTCTGGTTCAGTGCCTTGTTCCATTTCGTTCAGGATTTTCCGAGCATTTTCCATTTGGTTCGCGGCAATTTCGCGATTTAGATCGGCCAAAAGTTTCTGGCGCTGTTCGCTGAGTGACACAGTTTTTTCTTCATATTCTTGCATGGTTTCAATCTCCATGGGTTGGGGGTTAATATCTGCTAATTCTTTGGTAAACATGGACTGTCTTTTTATCGGGCCAAACATAAATAAATTTCTTTCCGCTCGAGTGATTCCAACATAAAACACGCGCCGTTCTTCCCGCTCATGTAGCGATCGAAATGTGGTGTCTGCATCTTGTTCCCACGCCATCCAAGAGCTTGGAAGCCGGTCGATGGTGGGATGTTTTTTCAAGCTCGAAGGAAAACTTCCGCTGTATAAAAACGGCATCATCACCACGGGAAACTGCAGTCCTTTGCTCTGGTGGATGGTCATCACCTGCACTGCAATGTTTCCGCTTTCGATTTTCGGCTGGGCGGCGTTTTGATTCGAAGCAAGCGCCATCACGTCCATAAATTCCAGCCAATCGTTCAACCTCGCTTCGGGATCTTTATTTACGAACTGCTCTGCAAGATTTAGGATTTCGCCTGAATTGGCAAGGTTGAGCCTCTGCGAATATCTGTATTGTGTCCGGATAGCAGTCACTAATGGCGATGTTTTCAGAATAGTCAGAATTTCCCAGACCATTTCGTCTGCTTTCAGCTTTTTCCCGAGAGAATCCTGAAGCGCACCTATAGAATCCAATACGCCGGCAATATCAACTGATTCGGTTCGCATTGCTTCCAATTTATCAAGTTTTTGCTCAAGGGTTGTTCTGTTAGCCGATTGAAAAAACGCGGTAGTCCAATCTTCGCCGAGACGTTCCCTTAGAATCCGAAATAAAGCAATATCCGCCTGATCATCCTGTACAATAAGGTGTCCCCACGCCAGCACGTTTTTGACAATAGGAACGTCAAAGAATTTTTCAATGTGAATGTCCACGGGAATGGCGGATTTCTGCATTGCGTCGGCTGCCGAAATTACATTTCCCCAACCACGGCAAATAACTGCGATATCCCCATAAAGTGCCATACCGTTATTAATGAGCGAATGAATCAGCTCGGGTAATCGTTCGAGTGTTTCCTTTTTATTTGCTTGAATCCAAAGCGGTTTCGGTCCGGATTTAGGATCGTCGGGAAGACATTTTAACAATTTGGGTGTTCTGTCAGGATTTTGGCTGATGGTTGCATTGGCAAGATCGAGAATTTCTTGGGTGGACCGGCGATTTTCCACGAGTGGGATTTCGGCATAATTTGAATGAGACTCGTAGCGATTTCTAAAATCTGCGATATTATAATAATTCGCCCCGCGGAATGAGTAGATGCATTGATCTTCATCGCCGACAACCGTAATGCTGGGATCTTTTTCAGCGATGAGATTTACAATTTTATTCAGGGCATAATTGTTGTCTTGATATTCGTCAATAAAAATGTGCCGAAATTCTTCCCGGACTTGTGTAAGAATAGCTTCATCATTTTTTAGAACTTCATAACAACCGAGGATCATATCGCCAAAATCCAGCGCATTTTGATCTGCTTTTGCTTTTTGGAAAAATGCGTACGCATTCACCAAATCCTGAAGCTGAAATGTAGCATCTTCAAATCGCGTGGCATCAGGATGAATGCCCGGAAAATTTTCTTCAAACCATGCTGGCGAATTTTCCATATTTTGCAATTTAGATTTCAATTCAGCAGGTGAAAGCAGTTCATCGCTAAGGCGCCCGAAAAAAGGAATAAAGGATTCACGAATAGCTTTCACAGGATTTTCGGAAAAAACACGAGACGTGATAAAATCCATATCATCAAAATGATTGATGAGAAAATAAAGTATATCGCTTTCCTGCCAGAGCACATCATCCATTCTGTTTTCCGGACCAAAGCGTCGCATGATGGAATGACAAAAACTGTGAAAGGTGCCAACAAAAATAGCATCCGATTCATCACCGAGAATTTCACGAATGGTGTGTTTGGCTTCTGCAGTCGCCTTTTCGGTAAAGGTTAGCAAAAGCACATGATTTGCTTCTATTGATTTGGATACAACAAGGTGGCGAATTCGATGCAGAAGTGTGGATGTTTTTCCCGTTCCGGCGCCTGCGAGAATCATCAGCGGTGCAGGCGGATGGGTGATGGCCTTGTTCTGTCCGGCGGTTGCAATAAAGGATTCGAATTGGTAAATCATAAAAGAAGTTAAGGAATGAATTAACTTTGCGGAAGTTTAGAACTTCCGCGAATTTGAAGATAGATTTAACTTTTCTACAAAGCTCAACGTCTAAATTCGCAAAATGTTAGAAAAACAAAAATCCGATAACAACTTTAAAGGCTGTATTATTTCTGTGAAAACAGTTTAACCTTTTGCAAACTCCAAGGTCTAAATCGGCAACCATGAATGAAAACAGACAAAACCGATATCGAACTAATTCAAGAATTCCAAGATGGGAACGAGGAATCGTTTAATGCACTTGTTGAAAGACACCTATCAAATACTTACGGATTTTTCGTTAAAATCTGTCAAAACGAAATGGATGCAGAAGATCTTGCACAGGATGTTTTCCTCAAAATGCACCGCGCACTCAAAAAGTTCCGGTTTGAGTCAGCTTTTACAACCTATCTCTTTCGTGCAAATAGAAACATGGCCAATTCCTACATCAGGAATAAATGGTGGCGCGGGCTTCTTAATCTTGAGGACACACCGGAAAAGGGCGAATGGGACACATCGCACGAAACGGACTGGCGAAAACAAGAACTTTGGAATGCAGTTGCAAAACTTCCTAAACTTCAGCGGAATGTGGTTATGATGCGGATTGCTCAAGAATTGCCATTCAAAGAAATTTCCGCTATCTTGAATACAACAGAAAGTTCGGCGAAAACCAGCTATCATTATGCGGTAAAAACATTAAAAATTTGGTTAGAAAATGAATGATTTTGAAACAAAACTGAAACAGGCCATGCAGACAGAAAACTCTGTTCCCGATGCAGATGCGTTTATCAGTGATTTGCATTCAGAACGGAAAAATCGACAGTCTGCCCGAAGGCAGTTTTATAACGGAATTGTCGCCGGGATGCTCATCCTATCATTTGGTTTGTTCACAGTTTCTCAACTTGGAACCAATCCGGCAGAATTAATTGTGTATGACTCCTTTGAAATCATGAGCGAAGAGGATCGGATCGAAGAAGAATTTCTTAGAGAAATGGCAGTGTATTATTTAGAAGAATCAGATGATATTTGGGATACTTATGCCTTATTAAATGATTCAGAATTATTTAACGAAAAATGGGAGAATCAATAATGAAGATAATGAAACTATTGGTATTGTCCTTATGTGTAGTGTCATTAGGAATTGCACAAGATGATCACCAATCAAAAAAACAAGAAAAAATGGAAATGATGGCCGTATGGAAGTTAACAGACCATTTGGATTTAACTAGCAAACAGGCAGAAACATTTTTTCCTCGGTTCAACGAACAAGATGCGACGAAAAAGAACATTCGCGAACAACAGGTAGCGATTTATAAACAGCTGAAAGAAAAAGATAAAATATCACAGTCAGATGTTGATGCCGCTATGAAACAATTGGTTGGGCTTGAAAAACAGATGTTAGAAGCAAGACAATCTTTTGTTAAAGGAATGAAAGATATTCTTTCCCCCGAGCAGCAACTCAAGCTTCTCACATTTCGGGGCGAGTTTATGAAAGAAATGAAAGGTCACTTGAAAGATCAAAAAGGTCGCGGAAAGAAACGTGGAATGAAACGCGGAATGAATCAAGGACGTGACAGAAGATATTAATCACAATAAGGAGTCAAAAATGAAACGGTTTACAATTACACTTTTAAGTTTGGGCATGTTCATCGTAGGGTGTGACCAATTTGGAAACAATGAAACTGGTTCTTCCACTGAGGAGGAATTGCTTGCCTTAATCAATGCTGACGAAGCGTTTACGTTTGATGGTCTTGATGACGAAGGCGATGAAGAAGGTGATTATACGGAAGGAATTGAAGTAGATGCTGGCTTTCGCATGATGGGCGATACCCTTTTACCGGGTGATAATGTTAAGCTTCGTTTTGGGAGAAAGATTGATAGGGAAGCAAGTACACGGGATGTGACTTTTGAAGTTAATGGCGACACTGCTGTTGGAACCGTCGCGTTGTCACTTGTTGGAACCTTTTATGTCAAATCCATTGAATGGGGTGAAGACAGCACGACATCTTCCGGATATTCCATTACAAATATTGACACCTTCAGCAAGGATTTTACAAGTGAGTTCAATCGTAAAGTTCGCTTTATCCAAGTTGCTGATGCCAATAATCCCGATGGTTACCACTGGAAAATTGATGCACTCACGATGGGAATGGGAAGCAGCGGAACCAAACTAAGTATCACCAATATCGCATTTTACAACAATGCAGATTCCACCGGTGAAGCTGTTTTATCTTATGCAGCTGATACTGCTGGCGATATTTATTTTAGTAGGGATTCTCTTCCATCGTTTACCTACAATTGGGGGTCTCAAACGACCTACCGAGTAGAGGTCACCGTATCGAATGCGGATCCAATTCTAATCTTAAACGATCAGGATAGCGGAGAAAAGGTTTCAATGCATTATGGTGTTTCACGCCGGTTTAAAGCTCGACGAGGAATGAGCGACGCTGGAACATTCGGCGATGTAACAGCAAGTGACAATGTGTTTACACGCTTATGGAGACCTCATCGGATACGATTTGGTTCACATTCCATGATTGCGAGAATGTTTTTTAGCGCTGTTGACAACAATACATTGTTTGTGAGCGATGGTGGCTATAATACATCAATTTGGACGTTTCCTTATCAAGTAACATCCAACTGATTTCTAACTTAAGGTTTGTTAAAATGCCGGGTGGATTAATTCATCCGGCATTTTTTTTATTTCCTCGTTTTATTATATAGGTTGAACTCTCTAATTTCTAGCCTTGTATATAGTAAAAATGCCGATAAAACCTGCCAAATTATTTATCCCCGGTCCTGTAGATGTTGCGCCGGAAATCCTTGAAGCAATGACCCAGCCGATGATGGGTCATCGTGCACCTGAATTTTCTGTTTTATATAAAGATGTAACAGACGGAATCCGTCGGCTCATGAAAACTGATAATTCAGTTTATCTTAGTACCAGTTCCGCCACCGGATTGTGGGAAGCAACCGTGAGAAATGTTGCACCAAAGCGGACACTCTGCTGTGTAAACGGCGCCTTTTCTTCCCGTTGGCATAAAACTGTGATAGATAATGGATTTGAAGCAGACGTCCTTGAAGTGGAATGGGGAAAAGCTATTACAGCAGATTTGGTTTCCGAAGCAATCAAAAAAAACACATACGATCTCATTACCTTCGTTCATAATGAAACATCCACCGGAGTGGCAAGCCCATTAAAAGAAGTGGGCGAGGTGCTAAAAAAATATCCCGAAACAGTATTTGCAGTAGATGCAGTCAGCTCCATGATGGGTATGGAAATTAGTATTGAAGATTGGGGAATAGACATTTGTCTTGCTTCTGTTCAAAAATGCTGGGCGCTTCCTCCAGGGTTTTCGATTTGCATAGTATCCAAAAAAGTTTTGAATAAATCGGCTGAAACAAAAAATAAGGGTTATTATTTTGATTTTATGGAATGGGAAAAATCTAATTTGAAAAACCAAACCGTTGTTACACCATCCATAGCTCATATGTATGGATTGCAGGCACAAATCAAACGTATTGAAACCGAGGGGCTTGAAACTAGAATTGATCGATATGCTTCTCTTGCAGAAATGACACGAAATTGGGTTGAAGAAAAAGGTCAATCAATGTTCAGCGAAAAGGGATATTATTCTGATACAGTTTCGTGCATGATAAATAATCAAGGTTGGGATTTAACAAAATTGTCTGACGATTTATTCGATCGGGGTTTCCGTTTTTCAAATGGATATGGAAAACTCAAAGGTACAGCATTCCGTATTCCACATATGGGTGAAACAAATTCAGAAACTTTGTCAAATTATCTGTATGAAATCGATTTATTGACCTAAATTATCACTCTCAATAAACACATTTAGACACCCATATCTTAATATGATTACCATATCTGTCCTCAAAGAAACAGCTGAACACGAAAATAGGGTCGCCCTAGTTCCAGAAAGTGTTGCGCGTCTTATTAAAAATGATTTTCGAATTCTTGTGCAAGATGGCGCAGGATTAACAGCGGGGTTTCGCACCAGCGAATATGAGAAGGCAGGTGCAGAAATTGTAACCGATTACGATACATTGCTTAGCGAAGGACAGGTGTTTTTAAAGGTGCAATGTGTTTGTCTTCAAGATGGAATGATGAAAATTGTGGACCCTTTTCATGAGAATTCTGTTATAATAGGTTTTTTCAATCCATTTAAAAATATCCAAAATGTAGATGAGCTTGCCAAAAAAATGGTAACGACTTTTTCAATGGAACTTGTACCTAGAATTTCCCGTGCACAAAAAATGGATGCTCTTAGTGCGATGAGTTCAGCTGCCGGTTACAAAGCGGTGGTACTCGCGGCAAGTTCACTCAATAAGTTTTTTCCAATGATGATGACAGCCGCAGGAACTATTTCACCAGCCAAAGTATTGGTCATCGGCGCCGGTGTAGCCGGGTTGCAAGCGATTGCTACTGCAAAAAGACTTGGCGCAAAAGTAAAAGCATTTGATACGCGCCCTATTGTTCAGGAACAGGTGGAAAGTCTTGGCGCGGAATTTGTGTCTTTAGATGCATCAGAAGAAGCTGAAACAGCAGGTGGATATGCAGAAGAATTATCCGATGATTATTATCGCCATGAACAAATCGTGATTGGCGAGCAGATTTCTGATACGGATGTTGTTATTACGACTGCACAAATTTTTGGGAAACGTGCACCGTTACTTATTACAGAAGAAATGGTGAAATCTATGCGGTATGGTTCTGCCATTGTGGATTTGGCAGCAGAGCAAGGCGGGAATTGCGAATTGACCATCGCCGGAAAATCAGTAGAACGATATGGTGTCACAATCCATGGAAGTACAGATTTGCCCGGCACCCTTTCGTATCATAGTAGCGAAATGTTTAGCAGAAATGTAACCGCCCTTTTGATGGAAATGGTTAAGGATGGAGAAGTGAATATAGATTTGGAAGATGAGGTTATAGCAGGAACTATTTTGACACAAAATGGAAAAATTCTCAACGAACATGTAATTAATTTATTGCAACGTGCAGAGGAAAATAAATGAGCGGCCAACTTTTAGTAGAAATTTATGTATTAGTTCTGGCAGTATTTGTCGGCTTTGAGGTTATTGCTAAAGTGCCACCAACTCTGCACACTCCTTTAATGTCCGGCTCAAATGCCATATCTGGAATTACCATTGTCGGTGCTCTGATTGCCGCCGGTTCTGGAGGATCTCAAATCACGACTGTTCTGGGTACTATCGCAATTATATGTGCTACAATTAATGTTGTAGGCGGATTTATGGTAACCCAAAGAATGTTGAAAATGTTTAAACGATAAGATGCTTGAATCCGTCATTATACCCTTAATTTATCTGGCATCCGCTGTGTCCTTTATACTTGGACTTAAGCAACTTTCACATCCACGCACAGCACCCAAAGGAAACTCAACTGCAGCCGTTGGGATGTTGCTTGCAATTATCGGAACGTTGTTCAAAACAGAAGTAATAGATTTTCAATTCATCATTATTGGGCTTGTGGTTGGATCCGCCATTGGTGTTTTTGCGGCAAAACGTGTGGAAATGACATCAATGCCTCAGCTCGTTGCATTGTTTAACGGCTTTGGCGGATTATCTTCATTGCTTGTGGCAACTTCGGAAGTGTATTCAGGGAATCAACTTGGGACGTTTACCTTATCAACTGTTTCCCTTAGTATTTTAATTGGATCCATAACATTTTCCGGGAGTTTGGTTGCTTTTGCTAAACTCCAGGGAATAATGCGAGGTATGCCGCTCGTCTTTAAGGGTGCTCGAATTTTTAACGGATTATTAATTCTTTTGGTGATTTTACTGACTGTTTATACTGTTATGAATCCAAGTGAGTTGTTTACGTATATCTTATGGATTATTGCTTTATCACTGATATCGGGATATTATTTTGTGGTACCAATTGGTGGAGCGGATATGCCTGTAGTAATCTCACTACTCAATTCATTCTCCGGGATTGCTGCAGCTTCCACTGGGTTTGTAATTGCGAATGATGCACTAATAATCAGCGGAGCCTTGGTTGGGGCAAGTGGAATTATATTGACAAACATAATGTGTAAAGGTATGAACCGAACACTTTGGAATGTGCTTTTTATAGGAATTGAAAGTTCATCCGCTTCTGAAGTGGCAACTGGTCCACAAAAATCTGCAAAATCTTATGAACCGGAAGATACTGTTGTGATCTTTGAAAATGCAAAGCAAGTGGTGATTGTGCCGGGATACGGGATGGCGGTCGCGCAAGCCCAGCATGTTGTGCACGAATTCCAGAAAACTCTAGAAGCGAAAGGTGTTACCGTAAAATACGCAGTTCACCCTGTAGCCGGACGAATGCCGGGGCATATGAATGTATTGTTAGCAGAAGCGAACGTGTCCTATGACAATCTCTACGACCTTGATGCAATTAACCCAGAATTTGAAGAAACAGATATTGCTCTTGTCATCGGCGCAAACGATGTTGTAAACCCTGCCGCACGGCACGATACTGCCAGCCCGATTTTTGGTATGCCTATTTTGGATGTGGATAAGGCGCAAACAGTTTTCGTTTTAAAACGTAGTATGAACCCGGGATACGCCGGAATCGAGAATGAACTATTTTTTAACGACAATACCATTATGATTTTTGGTGATGCCAAAGAGACAGTTGGTCGCTTGACTGCAGAACTCCGTTAACGAAAAAAGAATTCCAAAATTTTTAAAAGCCTCCGCAATACGGGGGCTTTTTTATTTTAAATATGATGGAGTCTTTTGGTCGAATTTTTACTGTGAATTAGGTAGTTTTAGGTTCATGAACTTCCGCTACTACATCTCATTTGCCATACTTGTGGTCCTTGCGCTTTCAGCCTGTGCCCCAATTCCTGTTGTTAAAGAGAAATATGCTTCATCGGGGCAAAAGAAAAAAATTCTCATGATTAAAAAAGGAAGCGACTCTTCTGCAGTAGTGAAAGAAATTGAATATTATGAAAATGGACAGGTTTCACTCGAAGTGGAAAGGAAGGGAATCAAACGAGACGGGAAGTACCTTGAGTTTTATCCGGATGGTATAGATCGCATTGTAGGGAAATATGCAGACCACATGATGCATGGGAAATGGCAATATTATTCGAAGAATGGCAGGTTGGATTCTGTAAGGACATATAAAAATGGTTTGCTTCATGGACAATGGCAAAATTATAACAACGGACTTCTGATAACGCAGAAATCCTATAAAAAACATAAACGAGATGGGAAATACCTTGAGTTTTATCCGGATGGGAATGATTATTTCATCGGAAAATATTCAGACAATTTGAGGGTTGGGAAGTGGAAATTCTTTTCTAAAAAAGGTGACATAGATTCAATAAGAACGTATCAGAATGATATGCTTGATGGGAAATGGAAAAATTACGAAAATGGTATTTTGATTGAGCAGAAATCCTATAAAAAATATCGGTTAGATGGTAAATATTTTGATTACTATCAAGACGGATCGAAAAAAACCAAAGGTCAATACATAAATAATGTACCCGATGGTAAATGGATGTGGTGGCATAATGATGGAAGTAAACTCAGGCTCGTATCCTATGAACAAGGAATTAAATCGGGAAAAGCTTCGATATGGAGAATCGACGGATTGCTGTCATTTTCTGGTGAATATTATATGGATAATCGGCAGGGAGAATGGAAATGGTACGGTGAAAAAAAGAAAGTTGATTCGCTGGTAACATATCAAGATGACATTCCACATGGTCCCATCAAAAAATGGTATAAAAATGGTATTCTTGCAATGGAAGGTCAATTTACAAATGGTCTTGCAGATGGAACGTGGAAATGGTATTCAAAATCAAGATTGGATGATGGGATTGCGAATATATTCTCTAAAAAAGGATTACTAGATTCGTTAAAAACATTCTCAAATGGCACTCTAAACGGTCCATATAAAGTGTATCATTCCAACGGGAATCTAGCATTGAGTCAGAATTACGTTCAGGCAACATTAGAAGGATTGATGCAGTCTTATTACTTATCTGGCGAAAAGGAATCTATTTGGACCTATGATCGCGGAGCACGAACCGGTCCGTATATTATGTGGAGACCCAGCGGAGAAATGGAAGAAGAAGGGTCATTTTTTCAGGATCAGCCTGAAGGAAATATCCGCCGATGGTATTCTACGGGAATGCCGTCATCCGATGCGGGTTTTTTAGGCGGAACATTGCACGGTGTTTTTAGAGTGTATAGTCCATCCGGCGCATTAATCCGTGAACAGTTCACGCTGAAAGGTATTCCACATTCCCGTTTTGAATATCATGGTAATTCCCGATTAAAATCTATCCACATATTTGATGGTGAAGAAATCGTTATGGAATTCAAATGGAATTCGATGGGTGTAGAAAAAATCCTGGCTAACAATCTTGAAGGGACTTATACCGAAGAAGAACTCTACCCTAATGGAAATGTCCAAAAACAAGTCAGGTATAAAAGAAAGAAAAAACACGGCATTTCCTGGACGTTTGGGCAGGGAAGGGAATTGATATCTTTGGAAATATTTGATCTGGGTAAAAAAGTCATTTCACGGAAATGGGGTACGGAAAAAGAATTATCAAAAGATACACTTTACAAAAAGGGAAAACAGGTATTAGTGATTATTCCGCCGGATAAAGAAGAGGATTAATAAATTAATTTTTTAACGTAATTTTACATTCTTATGAAAGACACACTACTAGGACTTTATGAATTTTGGGGCCCGCCAGCGGTCACAATAGTTATCGGTATTATGGCCGGATGGATTTTCAAACGATTTATTCACAGCCGTATTGAAAAAATTACAACCAAGACTTCATGGAAAGGAGACGACCTAGTTTTCGAATCAATCCAATCCTACATTTTATTCTGGTTCTTTTTGGGTGCGGTTTACATGGCAGTAAACGGGCTCGATGTCAGCGGTGATTATGCTTCTTATTCCAAATATGTTGGTTATATAGCAAAGATCGCTTTAGCACTATTGATTTTATCCATCACCATGTCCATTGCTAAAGTTGTTGTTGGCTTGCTTGATTTATGGTCGAAAAGTAAAGGGTCATCATTTCCTTCAACAGCCATTTTTACAAACTTGGCAAGGATAACAATCATAATGATTGGTGTCTTAATAATTTTACAATCTTTTGGTCTTTCTATTACGCCTATTCTCACTGCTTTTGGAGTGGGTGGTCTTGCAGTTTCGCTAGCATTGAAAGATACATTGTCTGATTTTTTTGCTGGACTTCACATTCTTTTGTCTCAGAAAGTCCGCATTGATGATTTTGTTGAGCTTGATTCAGGTCAAATGGGATATGTAACCAATATCACATGGCGGAATACTTCTCTAAAAGAGCGAACCAATAATTTAATTACAATTCCGAACTCGAAATTATCCAATGCGATTACGAAAAATTATGATGTTATAGATACCAGTTATTCTGTTAAAGTCACCGGTGGGGTAGCGTATGACAGTGATTTAGACCACGTAGAACAGGTGATTATAGAGGTTGCTAATTCAGTTATCAAGGATTTGGATACTGCTAAAAAAGATCATACGCCGGCGGTTCGCTTCCAAGAGTTTGGTGATTCCAGTATTAACTTTACCGTTTATATGCGCGCAGTAAAATACGGCGATCATCATCCCGTCAAACATGAATTTATTAAACGGCTTCATAAAAAGTTTGATGCAGAAGGAATTGAAATTCCTTTCCCCATCCGAACGTTAGTCCACAAAAACTCCCCTGAATGAAAACATGGATCATGGCAGGCGCAGTGCTTGCCGGACTTGCGGTAGTTTTTGGTGCTTTTGGTGCGCATGGCCTTAAATCTAGAGTATCGCCGGAAGATATCATTATTTTCGATACGGGCGTTAAATATCATATGTATCATGCATTAGGTTTGATTTTAATCGGAATCTTGGGTTTTCATTTTCCTGAAAAATCAATGTCCGCTCCTGCTACATTAATGAGTGTAGGAATACTAATCTTTTCCGGAAGTTTGTACATTCTAGTTCTAACCGGATTCCGGTGGCTTGGCGCTATAACTCCCGTTGGAGGGTTGGCATTAATCTCAAGTTGGTTGTTGCTGGCGTATAACTTGTACCGTCTAGGATAATTTATAATCTGGGCGACGTTACAGAATCAATACTTATAATCCACAAATTATTGACGGAGCTATCGGCACCGAATTGATCAATCGTGGAGTTAATCTGCCATTACCTCTCTGGTCTGCAGAAGCAAATTTTACAGATCCAGAAATTGTATTAAGCATACACCAAGATTATATTTCAGCAGGTGCTGATATTATTACAACCAATACATTCCGCACGACTACATACAGTTATCGAAAAGCTGGGTATACTCCAAAACGTGCACAAGAAAGAGCTAAAACCAGTTTAATGAATGCAGTGGATTTGGCAAGAAAAGCGGTGGGAGAAGATATACAAGTTGTTGGTTCAATTACTGCTGTCGATGACTGTTATTCGCCTGAATTATACCCCGGGAAGGGTCCAGTTGAAGATACGTATGGTGAATTGATAGAATGGTTTAGTGAAACTGAAATTGATTTGCTTTTATTTGAAACAATGGGCCATTATGAAGAAATAAAAATTGCTCTTGAAGCGAGCCGAAATATAGAATCAGAATGCTGGTTTAGCTTAATATTAAAGGATGGCGAATATATTCTTGATGAACACTCCTTGGAAGAAACAATCAATCTGATTAAAGAGTTTTCAGTTTCATGTTTAATGCTTAATTGCAATACAATTGAAACAACTCAAAGTGCCCTTGAACTTTTTTTATCCCTTTGGACAGATAAATGGGGTGTTTACTCTAATTTGGGTGTTACTGAATTTGATAATGATTATTTTGATACAATAAATGATTATAACTTTAAAGAGAGTATTTCATTGTATTTAGAGCATAGTCCTTCAGTAATCGGTGCTTGCTGTGGGTCAAATCCAAAACACATTAAAATGATAAAAAATTTGATTAACTAATCAATTACACTTTTATAATAGGATAATTAATGCATTTAAAGATTAAACCATTTAACACAGCCGTTCGCAATGTTTATGAAAACCATGGCCATTTCCACGATGGGGATGCAGGAATAGATTTATTTGTCGTAAATGAACAATCGATAATGGCTGGCGAATCAACCCTGATTCATTTGCAGATTTCATGTGAAAATTCAGAAAATAAGCCTTATTTACTGATGCCCCGTTCCAGCATTGCTAAAACGCCTTTACGGTTGAGTAATTCCATCGGATTAATTGATGGCGGTTACCGCGGGGAAATCATGGCAGCTGTGGATAATATTAAGACTGAAGATTATACAGTTGAACCAGGGCAGCGATTATTTCAGTTAGTTGCCATGGACGGCTCGCCGATCCATTTTAAATTGGTAGATGAATTATCAGATACATCCCGCGGTAGTGGAGGATTTGGCAGTACAGGGAAGTGAATTATAATATTGTATTAGATTTATTCAATATGAGAAACCAACTCAAAATTCTTTCATTGAACACTTTAATCGAACATATAACAAGGAAGTGCTAAATCTTTTGATTAATCATAAAAATAAATCTAATTTGATTTGGTAGTAAAATGGATGTAATTACACAAGTACACAGGATTTATATGAATACAGAAACAAATTGGACCCGCAATTTCAACAGATTTGTTCAGCAAAATAGAATATTCCGAACAAGAAAAGAATGATTAGTAATTTCTTCAAATTTACATGTGGTTTGTATGTATTTGTTTTGTCATCATTTTTGGCAGGACAGACCTCTGTTATTTCAGTTATTCCATTAGACTATGATTTATCTGAAACTATTGAAAGAGAAATATTGAAAAAAGATATTTCTGATTTAATCAGAGGTGAAATAATCAAATCAGAAAGAGCAAATTTAGTTGATAGAGAAAAAGAAATTACTGCAATTTCTGATGATGCATATCGATATGGAGTAAGATCAGATTCTATCGCTAAAGAAATTGGTTTGATAAATGGTGCGACACATTTAATGACGTGGTCTATCCGTACATCGAAAAATAAATATCATTTCGACTTTAAACATTATAATATATCCAGTAACAGTGGTTCGATTTCGAGAGCAAAATGGTTAAAGGGAGCGTTGCGATTTCGTTTTTCGGTAAAAAAGAATAATGAAGAGTTAAAACTTAAAATAAGAAAATCTACTTGGTTAGTTCTTGGAACAACTCCCCCAAAAGGAAGATTCCCTGAAGATTCATTTTTAACAAATTTGTGGTACAAAATTAAAATATTTACGGACAGTTTCCTTTTTTGGCTCGAAATGTCTTACGGAATTGGTTATGTCATTTTTCTGTTAGTGATGCTTTCTTCATTTGGTGGTTATGGTGTTTATACGATAGTTAGTGGTGGAGGTGGTGAACAATCAATTGGAATGGGATTACCACCGGAATATCCGGAAGCACCATAATGCAATATTACTCAATTCCTAAAAATCTATATTTATTCATACAATTAGGTTTGGCTTTTTCCTTGCTTACAGGACAAACCCAAGTTGGTGAAGACATTGACGGCGAAACGGCGAACGATCGATCAGGTTGGTCAGTATCTATGGACTCAGACGGTAGTCATGTCGCTATCGGATCAAGATATAATGATGCCGGGATTCCAGGTTCCAATCTAGGTCATGTTCGTGTATATGAATATAGCAGTGGTAGTTGGAGTCAAGTGGGAGCTGATATTGATGGAGAGGCCAATACTGATTATTCCGGCCATTCTGTTTCTTTAGATTCAGATGGCAGTCATGTGATCATTGGTGCACCTGAAAATGATGGTGCGGGTGGTTATAATAGCGGTCATGCTCGTGTGTATGAATACAGTAGCGGTAGCTGGAGTCAATTGGGAAGCGATATCGACGGAGATGCGGTCGGTGATAATATGGGTATTTCGGTTTCTATCGATTCTGACGGAAGCCATATTGCTGTCGGCGCAATCTACAAAGATGGTAATGGTTCGGATGCCGGCCATGTGAGAATTTTTGAATACGATGGTAGCGCTTGGAGTCAAGTAGGTAGCGATATTCATGGTGAAACAGCGGGAGATCAATCAGGCGTTTCTGTTTCTATAGATTCAGATGGAAGCCATGTAGCAATTGGTTCAACCCAAAATGATGATGGTGGAGGTAATTCAGGTCATGTGCGTGTTTTTGAATATAGTGGAAGTAGTTGGAGTCAAATAGGAAGTGACATTGATGGAGAAGCTGCTGGAGATTATTCAGGCGGTTCTATTTCCATCGATTCGGATGGTAGTCATGTAGCTATTGGTGCTGAAAACAAAAATTCTAATACGGGTCAAGTTCGTGTTTTTGAATATACGGGAGGTAGTTGGAGTCAATTAGGTAGCGATATTGATGGCGTTGCCGCTGGAGATTATTTTGGTACATCGGTTTCAATCGATTCAGATGGTATTAATTTAATTGTAGGCGGGAAGGGAAATGACGATGGCTCTGGTAATGCAGGACATGTGAGATTATATAGCTACAGTGGCAGTAGTTGGGTCCAAATAGGCGATGATATTTATGGTGAATCTGCTAGTGACTATTCAGGTTCTTCTGTATCTATCGATTCTGATGGCAGTCATGTGGCTCTTAGTGCTCCATATAATAGTGGTTCTGCAAGCTCAGCAGGACATGTGAGAGTTTTTACATTTGAAATCCCCGGTATCACCGTTTCAATTTCTGATTCCATCACGTCAGAAGTAGGAGATACGGCTAGCTTTTCAGTCGTTCTGGATAGTGAACCAACCGCGGATGTAACTATTCCGATTTCCAGTTCTGATTTAACCGAAGGCACAGTCTCACCAGATACCTTAACATTTACGGCCGCCAACTGGAATGCAGCTCAAATGGTAACCATTACCGGAGTGAATGATGATGTGGATGATGGCGATATTGCATATACAATTGTATTGTCCGCAGCTACCAGTTCTGATGGAAATTATAATGGTGTAGATGCGGATGATGTTTCAATGACAAACACAGATGATGATAGCGCCGGGATTACAGTCGCAGTAACCGATTCCACCACAACAGAAACAGGCGAGACAGGAACATTTACAGTTGTATTAAACAGTGAGCCAACCGGAGATGTAGTTCTTCCAATTTCCAGTTCTGATTTAACCGAAGGCACAGTCTCACCAGATACGTTAACATTTACGGCCGCCAACTGGAATGCAGTTCAAACGGTAACAATCACCGGTGTAAATGATGATGTGGATGATGGCGATATTGCATATACAATTTTATTGTCAGCAGCTACCAGTTCTGATGGAAATTATAATGGTGTAGATGCGGATGATGTTTCAATGACAAACACAGATGATGATACTGCGAGTTTTACTGTATCATATTCAAACTCACTTATAACGTCAGAAGCAGGAGGTACTACTAGTTTAACGCTTGTTCTGGATAGTGAGCCAACCGGAGATGTAGTTATTCCAATTTCCAGTTCTGATCTAACCGAAGGCACAGTCTCACCAGATACCTTAACATTTACGGCCGCCAACTGGAATGCAGCTCAAACGGTAACCATCACCGGAGTGAATGATTTTGTGGATGATGGTGATATTATATATACAATAACATTTGGATCAGCAACAAGTAGTGATATTAATTATAATGGAAGTAATCCTTCAGATGAAAGTATTACAAATACGGATGATGATAGCGCCGGGATTACAGTCGTGGTTTCTGATTCCATTACGTCAGAAGTAGGAGAAACTGCTAGTTTTACGGTTGTTCTGGGTAGTGAACCAACGGCAGATGTGACCATTGGAGTTTCGAGCAGTGATGAGACTGAAGGAACAGTGGATGTTTCTACACTTACCTTTACATCAGGAAATTGGAGTTCAGCTCAAACAGTTACAATGACGGGTGCGGATGATAATGAAGCAGATGGTGATGTATCTTATTCCATCATTTTAGCTGCCGCAAGTAGTACAGATGGAAATTATCAAGGACTGGACCCTGACGATATAAGTGTTACCAATCTGGATTACGAACCGATAATATCTGTTTTATCGACAACGATAGATTTTGATAGTGTTGTTGTTTTGAGTGATAGTACCCAAACAATAACCGTTGGCAACGCAGGGAATGAGAATTTGGTTATTGATTCGGTAGCGATGACATCCGGTATATTTTCTATTGAATCATTCTTATACCCATTGACAATAGCCCCGGCAGAAGATAGTATATTTTCAATAATATTTTATCCACAGGACACTATTAGTTATAGTGAGGAACTTGTGATTTATAGTAATGATCCTGATAGTTCTTCATTTCAAATAAGCTTATCAGGTACAGGATACAACAGCCCTCCTATTATAGTTGAAATAGATGAACCTGATTCAGTTTCGTTAGGTGATTCTGTGACAGTCAATATAACAGTTACAGATGATGATAGTATAACAACAGTCGTATTGAATTATTTTGTAGGTGGAGATACCAGCATGTATGCGGTCCTGGCGACTGATTCGGATGGAGATGGAACATTTTCAGCTGAAATTGACAGTAGCGCTATCGGATTGACAGGAGTTGCCTATTATGTTGCAGTATCCGATGAATTTGGGAATACGAGTATCAGCGATACCGTATCAATTATAACGCAGTTTAATGAGAATGTTTTGAATACAGAAATAAATGGTAGCGCTTACACTGAAGGAATACCAACCTCAAAATGGCGATTGATTTCTGTTCCAACAAATTTAGACAATTCTTCCGTAGCTAATACAATTCAAGATGAGCTGAGTCAATCTTCTTCTGATGACACTTGGCGATTATATGAGGATTCTGGTAATGCAACTTGGATAGAAGCAGAATCATTTGTTTTAGGACAAGGATATTGGATACAGCAGCGTGTGGAAAGCGATATTGATTTTTCGACCGGTTCAGGACAGTCTGTTGACCTGCTTGGTTTTTCCATCAATATACCGTCAGGATGGAGTCTGATCGGGAATCCGTATCCATTTGAATTGGAGATCACTTTTGATGAAGCACAGGTTTATGGACCATTGACATATGGAAGCACAAGCACAGAAAGCTGGGATGCAGAAAGCAATATTTTATCTCCTTGGCAGGGATATGCTATCTATAATCGCACAGCTGATGAGGTTGCATTGGATATCAAACCTCTGGAAAGAGGAGGCGGGGCCTTACTAAAGGAAGCTGATGTTAATGCCGGTTGGCAAATAGTCATTAGTATTGACAATGGTGAATACGGTGACATATACAATGCCATTGGAAGAAAAACCGGAGCGTCGGAACAATTGGATATTTGGGATAATCCCGAACCACCAGCTTTGGATCAATATGTTTCTCTGAATATGACCCGTAAAGAATGGGGTGTAAAATCAATGTTGACTACAGATATCCGTTCTATGGATATAATCAATGGAATTTGGGACATGAATTTGGATATTGGAAATGTGCAAGGTCCATTCACTGTTTCAACAGATCAAATTGGTTCGTTGCCCGAAGGGCACGTCGCAGTACTTCTTGATCATATTGAGCATCAGATTTATGATATTTCCAAAAACCAGGAAATAGTTATAACAAAGGCAATGGAAGAATTTAGTTATCCTATATCAATGATAGTTGGTGTCCCGGCATTTGTTGAAGCTGCAGCGAAAAATATATTATCTACCATCCCAGAAAAGTTTGCACTCCATCAAAACTTTCCCAACCCCTTTAACCCCTCGACACATATTTCTTTCTCATTACCAAAACCATCTAACGTTGAGGTTAAGATATACAATATTCTTGGTCAGTCCGTAGTTACACTAATCAATGATTGGCGTAATTTGGGCCACCACAGTGTTCAATGGAACGGTAGGGATAAATGGGGAGAAAGTGTTGGGACTGGTATCTATTTCTACAGCTTGGAGACAGCGGATTTTCGGCAGGTGAAGAAATTGATGTTATTGAAATAATCATCTACAAATTGTATTAATAGCACACCTTGAAATGGTGGTATGATAAATATTACGTTTTACACATGATCAATTTTCCCGCCTTGTCAAGGTTACACATAGACTATACAGACTTTCGACTTTCCACCACAATAGCGAGGAATTACACAAAAAACATACGAAAATGGTGGAATGGTACAAAGATCAAAAGTAGGAGAAAACCATGAAAACCCAGATTGCTAAAATCATAGCAGTTGCATTACCACTCATTAGTCTTGTCACTGCTCAACCGAGTTTTCCGTCTAATCCGAACCAAGCGCCCATTGGTGGGCTTGGGTTTTTGGCGGCTGCAGGAGGTGCGTGGGCGGTGAAGAAGTTGAGAGAAAAGAATAAATAGTTTTATAAACATACGCTAAACGGGTTTTGCTTACCGATGAATAATTTTGAGAAAATGGAAATGAGGAACCTGTTAGCACTCTAATAAAAAGAGTGCCAATTTGTATTGTTTTATAATGATTTATATAAATACCTTCCGTGCTACTCAATAGGGTAGAAAAACAAATTTAATGAACCAATAACATAAATGGAGATAGGTTAATATGAGTATCAAAATAACACCACTGGCAGACCGTGTCGTAGTGGAAGCGGCCGCCGCTGAAGAAACATCAACCGGCGGAATCATTCTTCCCGATACGGCGCAGGAAAAACCCCAGCAGGGGACGGTTGTTGCAGTTGGACCAGGTAAGGTCAGCGACGCCGGAAGTTTAATAGAAATGACTGTGAAAAAGGGTGACAAAGTTCTGTACGGAAAATACTCCGGATCAGATGTCACATTTGACGGTAACGATTATATGATCATGCGCGAGAGTGATATTCTCGCAGTATTGTAAGGAGAGACAAAAATGGCAAAAGAAATTTCATACGATGTTAAAGCCAGAGGCGCCCTAAAAGCCGGCGTTGACAGCTTGGCAAACGCGGTGAAAGTCACCCTCGGTCCTAAAGGCCGTAATGTGGTGATAGAAAAGAAATTCGGTGCGCCGACTATTACCAAAGATGGCGTAACGGTAGCGAAAGAAATTGAGCTGGAAAACAGGCTTGAAAATCTTGGAGCACAAATGGTAAAGGAAGTCGCATCCAAAACATCTGATGTTGCCGGTGACGGAACCACAACCGCAACAGTTTTGGCACAGGCAATTATTACCGAAGGACTAAAAAATGTTGCTGCAGGAGCAAACCCGATGTCAATCAAACGTGGAATTGATGCTGCATCTCGTGCAGTGGTAGATGCGTTGCGCGAGCAAAGCAAGGATCTTCCTGATTCTACTCAAATTGCGAATGTGGCGACTATTTCCGCTAATGATGACCGTGAAATCGGCGAAAAAATTGCAGAAGCAATGGAAAAAGTCGGCAAAGATGGCGTCATTACGGTTGAAGATAGCAAGACGGCTGAAACCTTTCTTGAATTTGTAGAAGGAATGCAGTTTGACAGAGGATATCTTTCACCTTATTTCGTGACCAATTCCGAATCCATGGATGCAGAAATGGAAGATGCGTACATCCTGATCCACGATAAAAAACTCAGTAATATGAAAGACTTGTTGCCGGTTTTGGAAAAAGTCGTACAAACAGGAAAGCAGATTCTGATCATTGCGGAAGATGTGGAAGGCGAAGCGTTGGCAACTCTCGTTGTGAATAAACTTCGAGGCACATTCAAGGTTTTGGCAGTGAAGGCACCGGGATTTGGCGATCGCAGAAAAGCAATGCTAGAAGATATCGCAGTATTGACTGGTGCAACTGTTATCTCAGAAGATGCCGGTTATAAACTTGAAAACGCGACTCTCGAATATCTTGGAACCGCCAAGCGTATTTCCTCTGATAAGGATAATACAACCATCGTAGATGGAGGTGGAACCAAAGATGCAATTTCCGCACGGATTAAAGAAATTAAAGTGCAGATTGAAAAAACCACATCTGATTATGACCGTGAAAAACTACAAGAAAGGTTGGCAAAACTATCTGGTGGTGTAGCGGTAATTAATGTTGGTGCTGCAACCGAAGTGGAAATGAAAGAAAAGAAAGCACGCGTAGAAGATGCTCTGCATGCAACTCGCGCAGCCGTCGAAGAAGGGATTATTCCCGGTGGCGGTGTGGCACTGCTTCGTGCCGTTGACGCACTGGACAAAGTGAAAGTGTCTGACGAGCTTCAAGTTGGTGTAAACATCATGCGCCGCGCTTTAGAGGAACCAATTCGACAGATTGTTAACAATGCAGGCGTTGAAGCTTCAATCGTTGTTCAGAAAGTTCGTGAGGGAAAACTAGATTATGGATTTGATGCTCGGAATGAAGATTATGTGAAAATGTTTGAAGCCGGCATTATCGATCCAACCAAAGTTGCCCGAGTGGCAGTAGAAAATGCGGCATCCATTGCCGGTCTTCTTCTGACAACGGAAGCTGCGGTTACGGAAATTCCTGAGGATGAAAAAATGCCTCCAATGCCACCGGGTGGTGACATGGGTGGTATGGGTGGTATGGGCGGAATGATGTAATTCGTTCGAATCGATTGAAAAAAAGCCCTGCGATGCAGGGCTTTTTTGTTTGTACACCTTGACTACCGAAGAAATGCAGAAGTAAATTGCTGACCTAATGGATATAATTCGCATGAAGAATATGGTTTTTTACGGATACCACGGCGTGAGTGAAACCGAGAAAAAATTGGGTGGGAAATTTGAAGTGGACCTAGATTTATATAGGTCTCTCGAAGTTGCAGGAAAAACCGATCAACTTGGAGATACCGTTGATTATGAATCCGTGTACAAATCAGTGGAATCTTGCGTGCGAGGTCAAAAACATTATTTGATTGAATCTCTTGCAGAAGAAATTTCAACCGTTATTCTTAAACAATTTCCAATATACCATGTTAAGGTTCGAGTTAGAAAACCTAATGCACCCGTTAGCGGAGTTTTGGATTCGGTGGAAATCGAAATCGAAAGACCGTCGAGCTCATAATGACGGAAACGGTTTATTTCGGACTTGGATCCAATCTTGGCGATCGAGAAAAAAATGTATATTCTGCGATGGATTTATTAAAATTGGTTCCCGGGTTATCCTTAGTTAAAACAGCATCTTTTTATGAGTCACCCCCATTATATAACACAAACCAGCCATCTTTTCTCAATTCGGTTGTGGAAGGCCTGTATAATGGCAAGCCTCAAAACTTGCTTCAAGAAATTCAATCCATCGAGATGAAATTGGGACGATCCGAAATCCGTCAGAAAAATCATCCACGAACGATTGATATCGACATTCTGATTTTTGGGAACCATGTTTTGAATACAACTAAACTTCAAATTCCTCATTCAAAATTATCAGAACGAAAATTTGTTTTAATTCCAATGGCTGAAATTGCACCTGATTTTCTTATTCCGAAATTGAACCAAAATCCTGTAGAATTAATTGCAATTTGTCCGGATAAATCTATCATTGAAAAGCACACTATTCTAAAATCAGCATGAGAAATCTATATTATCTCGCAATAGAAGGACCGATCGGGGTAGGTAAAACAAGTCTTGCCAATTTGATGTCAGAAAAACTTGGCGCACGCCTGGTCCTTGAGCAATTTGAAGAAAACCCTTTTCTAAAGGATTTTTATAAAGATCCTGATCGTTTTGCCTTTCAAGTACAACTATTTTTCCTTCTTCAACGATATCAACAGCAGCAAAACATTCGCCAAGTGGACATGTTTCATAATTTACTGATTTCTGATTACATGTTTATAAAGGATAGGTTATTTGCATCCTTGAATTTGGGTGAACGTGATTTTGGTTTGTATGAAAATGTTGCTACTCATCTTGAAAGAAATATCATAAATCCGGACTTGGTGATTTATCTTCAAGCTGATACAGATACTTTAATGAAAAACGTTGCTAAACGAGGACGTGATTTTGAAAAGAATTTATCTGCCGATTATCTTGATGCGGTCAACCAAGTGTATAGTGAATATTTCTTCAATTATCAAGAAACTCCTCTTGTTATTATCAATACAAACGACATTGATTTTGTTGAAAACGAGGAAGACCTCAAAGAAGTCATTCAATATATCCGTGAACCGGTCACCGGAACTAAATTTTTTAATCCTGCCGCAACAATATAATGCTGGGCAAGCTACTGGCTTATGCGATAGTTATTTATTTAACCATTCGAATTGGGCGATTTGTACAGGCGCTCTTTGGCAAAAAAAATAAAAATGCCGTATCTGACAAAAAAGACGGATATTTCAAAGAAACAGAAATTCGTGATGCTGAATTCACAGATGTGAAGGATGAAGATGAATAAGTTCCGGGAAACGTGTTCATTTGGTTGTGAAAATTCGTCGAATTTCGGATTGCTCGCGCTTCGAACTCTTCCTGCATATTTTCTGGTTTCGAACCATGGATGGAGTAAAATAACCAATCCTGAGAAATGGAATTGGCTTGGAACGACGTTTGCAAAATATTTTTTTGGTATTCTTGATTTTGCAACTCCGGCCTTTGGTTTTATAGCTGCATTTTCAGAATCTATTTGTGCTATTCTTGTGTTGCTTGGGTTATTCACACGTCCGGCTGCTTTGCTTGTTGCGGCAACCATGTTGATTGCAGCTTTTCACCACATTACGACAACAGGAAACCCGGAAAGCGCATTGGTCTATTTTTCTGTTTTCATAGCGATCGCATTCACTGGTCCCGGCAAATTCAGTTTAGACTCGATCCTATTTGCATCTAAAAAATGAACGCTATTCGCATTCATAAACATGGTGGCCCCGATGTGTTACAGTGGGACGCTATTCCTGTGCCTGAGCCAAAGAATGGTGATGTCCTTGTCCAAATAAAAGCAGCAGCGATGAATCATTTGGATATTTGGGTTCGAACCGGAATTCCGGGCGTACCACTTCCAATAATAATGGGAAGTGATGGATCCGGAATAGTGCATGGTATTGGCGAATCTGTTTCCCAATTCGCACCAGGTGATGAAGTTGTGATTCAGCCACTCGTCTGGTGTGGGAAATGCAGTTTATGTAAAACAGGACGAGAAAATTATTGTACTTCTATGGGAATCCTTGGTGAAACAGAAAATGGAACGATGGCAGAATTGATTTCAGTTCCGGAAAAAAATGTTCAAAAAAAACCTGCCAATTTGAATTTCAAAGAAGCAGCGGCATTTTCTCTAGTAGGTCAAACTGCATACGCAATGTTGGTGCGCCGAGCAAAAATAAATTCCGGCGAAACGGTTTTGGTTTGGGGTGCCAGTTCAGGTGTTGGAATGACCGCAATTCAAATTGCGAAACATTTTGGTTGTACCGTGATTACAACTGCAGGAACTGATGCAAAAGTTGCTTTTGCAAAAAAACTTGGCGCAGATCATGTCATTCATTATAAGAATGAGGATGTTGCCTCAGTTGTTAAAGAATTAACAAACGGTACCGGTGCTGATGTGATTGTTGAACATGTTGGAGAGGCAACTTGGAAAACGAGCCTAAAGAGTCTAGCAAAAGGCGGAAGATTGGTCACCTGCGGTTCCACGACCGGAACGGATGTTTCAATAAATCTGAGACATCTATTTTTCAAACAGCAGTCTATACTTGGTTCTACGATGGGCAATGTTTCCAGTATGGATGAGGTTCTCAAATTTGCAGAATCAGGTGTTATAAAACCGGTTATTGATTCAGTTTTTGAAATGGGAAATAGCGCGGATGCACATCGCAAGCTTGAGAATGGCGAAGCATTCGGAAAAATTGTTCTAATTCCGTAAACTTCCTTCCGATGAGATTTCGCAATACAATAATGTTATGTTTGCTGTGCGGATTCGCTCTTGCCGGTACATACCCAAACCAGCGAGGGTTTGGCTTAGCTATGGGCGTGTATGGTAGCGGAATTAATTTTAATTATACATGGAATCCGTCTCTTGACTGGGCATTTGGACTTGAATCACGAATTTATGATATCAAGGATGAAGACGAAATTCCAATCGTTACCTATAATTATTACGGGCAACCTGTGCAGCCATCAGATATTACACACCTCGTGATTCTTCCGGTATTATTGACGGCACGGTATTATCCCTTTGAAGGTCAGATAGCGAACAATATCCGTCCATTTATCTCTACAAAAGCAGGACCAGTTTTCGTCATGGAAGCCACAGATGAAGAATCATTTTTCAAAAGGTGGTCTCACCCGGATATTGCAACACTTCCGGGCGGTTACTTTGGAGGTGGGATGGATATTGGCTATATAAATAGGATAGTTTTTACTGCCAGTGCGGGGTTTGATATATTTCCGATGAAAAATAACGCCGGCAAAAGAGCCAATTACAGTGGTCTTGTCCTCGGTTTTACTTTAAACTGGCGGAAGTAATGCCTGATAAACGGTTTTTTTATGTGAATCCTTCCAAGGTAGATGGTGACAAATTCACATTGGACGAGACCGAATCTCATCATCTATCGCATGTACTAAGAATCAATTCCGGCGAAATGATTTGGTTACTGGATGGTTCGGGAATGGCGTATGAAGGACGTGTTGAACAGGTTGGAGAATCTGTGACCGGAATCATTCAGGAAACACACAAAAAATATGGAGAACCTAACGTTGATGTTCACATTGCAGTAGGAATTATTAAGCGAGACCGATTTGAACTATTGCTGGAAAAAGGAACCGAAGTTGGTGTGAAATCTATTTCGCCGCTCATTCTGGATCGTTGTATAAAAAAGTCTATCAATTTGGAACGATGTGAAAATATTGTTCAATCTGCCGCCAAACAATGTGGACGAAGTGTATTCCCAAAAATACTGCAACCCGTACCACTGAATGAGTGGTTAGCTGCTTATCCAGGATCCGACAGGGCCGTATTGCATTGGGATGGAAAACGATCAATACGTGAATTTTCCGCTGGTATAAAGAATGGAACTGCTCATTTTATTGTGGGACCCGAAGGGGATTTCAATGAAGTTGAAATTTCCAAAATAAAGAAAACTGATATTGATTTTATTTCGTTAGGTGAACGCAGACTCAGATCTGAAACCGCAGCCATAACTGCTGCATCATTTTTGATTAATTTCAATAAACCATGATTAGGAGAGTAAAATGGATGATTGTCTTTTTTGTAAAATAGCTGCAGGTTTTATTCCTTCCGAATTGATCCTCGATCGAGAGAATGTGGTAGCCTTTCGAGATATTAATCCCCAAGCACCAACGCATATTCTAATTATTCCGCGAAAACATATTGCCACACTTAATGATTTAGAAGAAAATGATGCAGAACTGATGGGTGAAATGGTTCTCGCGGCAAAAGATCTAGCCGAACAGGAGGGAATTGCAGAATCAGGTTACCGTACAGGGTTTAATTGCAATGCCGATGCGGGGCAAACTGTTTGGCATGTGCATTTACATTTAATGGGTGGGCGGAAGTTTAACTGGCCGCCTGGGTAAAGTGTGTCATCCTGAGGAGGAACGACGAAAGATCTCAAACATAAGTTTACCTACAATCGTTTGTCTGAGATTCTTCATTCCTCCGCAGAATGCGGGTTCATTCAGGATGCCGCCATGAGCAAAAGAGTCGTGTTTTATCCTCTAAAATTCACTAACTTTCTCAGATAGAATTTGACCCAAACCAATATTAAGTGTATATCTCGGACCTCACATTACATGGGTTTAAATCTTTTGCAAAAAAGGATAAACTCAAATTCGGCGAAGGCATTACTGCCATCGTTGGCCCTAATGGTTGTGGCAAAACCAATATTGTAGATGCAATTCGCTGGGTACTTGGCGAGCAAAAAACCAGTGTTCTTCGAGGAACATCAATGCAGGACATTATATTTAACGGCACCGAAAAGCAAAAACCTCTAGGCGTATGTGAAGTTTCCCTGACAGTCCATAATAATAAAGGAAGACTTCCGATTGAGTACAATGATGTAGAAATCAGCCGACGTGTTTTTCGTAACGGCGACAGCGAATATTATATTAACCGAAATAAATGCAGACGAAAAGATATTTATGATTTATTTGTCGATACCGGTATGGGATCGGATGCGTATTCAGTTATTGAACTCAAAATGATTGAGCAGATATTATCTGATACAGCGGAAGACAGGAAGCGGATGTTTGAGGAAGCAGCAGGTGTCAATAAATATAAAGGCCAACGAAAAGAAGCGCTTCGAAAATTTGAACAAACGCATGTCGATTTGGATCGAGTAGAAGATATTGTTTTAGAGGTCGAAACCAAAGTCCGAAACCTAGATCTTCAGCTAAAGCGGTATAAACGGCATGAAAAATTGACCGAACAGATTAAGGATTCTGACATTGAGCTGGCGTATTTAACCATCAAATCTGCTGAGAAAGAAGCCAATCCAATTCGCAAAAAAATCAGAGAATTCAAACATATAAAGGATTCAAAGGCTACTGAAAAATCCATTTATGATACTGAATTAACATCGCATGAATCTGGTTATCGAGACCAACAAAAGGAAGTCGAAATGTTGAGAGTAACCCTAAATGAACTGAATGCTTTCAGAGAGGAAATAGCAAATACAATTATAGTAGCCAAGGAACAACATCACGCATCCGTTTCGACAATCCAAAGGTTGGCTACTGAAAAAGATTCTGCATTTACACGGATCGAAAAACTAACCCTTCAAATTTCAGATTATGACAAAGAAATCGAATCTATTGAACCTACTGTAAATAAAAAATTATCTCTCTATAAAAAAGAAAAAGATGCATTTGATGTGGTCGAAAAAGGATATCAAAATTCTCGCAACGATTTAAATGAAATTTTGTCCAAGCGTTGGGAATCTGAACGAACGATTAAAGACAAAGAACATCTATTAAACCGTACACGGGATTTAATCTTAGAAAAAGGAAAACAAGCTGATGTTTTAGGTGCGAAACAAACGGAATTGATAGCAACCAAAAATGCCGATGAACAATTGCACCGATCCTTAGAGAAAGAAAAAGGAAAAACGGAAACCGCAATTCAAGATTTTAAAACCCAATTGAAGGAACTCGAAGGTCAATCTCTTTCTCTTCATGAAAAACATCACGCGCTAACCTTGGAATATCAAAGCACTCTAACCCAAAAGGAAGGTCTGCAGAACCAACAAGCATTTTACAATGAACTTGTCAGCAAGGGCGAAGGGTATCCGGAAGGGACAAAATATGCGTTGGATCATGAAGGCGAATTCAAGGGAATATTAGGACCATTAGCTGACCTTATTACGGCTGATTCAGAAAAAGAATCTGCCATTGAAACCGCGCTTGGCGATCTTGCGTCATGTTTGGTCGCAAAAGACCGATCCTCTGCATTTGCCATCCTTGAACGGTTGGAAACAGACGATTTAGGCGAAACTTCCATTATTCCGCTCAAAGAAATTTCATCTATGAAATCATCACTTTTAGCGATTCCAAAATCAAAAGAGGTGCTGGGAAGAGCAAGCGATTTTGTTTCTTGTAAAAAAGAATTTCAACCGCTTGTTGAAAGGCTTTTGGGAAATCTATTGGTTGTGTCCGATTTGCATAAAGTGGTTAATGATGCCGACATGTCTGGTTGGAATTGCGTAGATCTTTCAGGATCATTATCCGGGAGACATTTTATCCTTAAAAATAGATCTCGGTCAACTGAAGCAAACCTTTTGGGACGAAAAAAACAAATTGAATCAATCCTCAAACAAATTGATTCTCTTTCGATCAAGGGAAAGCAACAACAGGAAGACGTTACGGAACTTGAAGAATTGAAGGCAAAAAATGATGTGAAATTTGAAGCACTTTCTGGCGAAATCCGGGAGTTGATTGATGAACAGGCAAAGATTGACGCAGACATAATGCGTAGCAGTTTTCGTCAAGCCCAATCGGTCGATTTATTATCTGAAATATCTTCACGAACTGAGGAAATCAAAACTGCTGTCAATGATATGGAAAAAGCAGTTGAAAATATGTACCCTGAAATCCAGACACTTAAATCGAAACTCACGAATTATGAAAAACGAGTTAGCACAGCAGAGGGGAAAGTATCTGAATCGCAAACGAAACGCGATGGGTTTCACCAACGGGTCCAAGATATGAGAATTGAGCTATTGAATCTCGAAAATTCACGAGATAATCTGACGTTTCAGAAAAAAACAACTTCAGATCTTATCAATGAATTGACGGATCGTGGTAAAATAATTGAAACCGAAATATCAGAATTAAAAACTAAAATTGAATCATTAACTGCAAAATCAGAATCGAGTGAAGCGGAACTTCAAACCGCAATGGGTAAGATTCAAAAACAACGATCCGTTCTTGATCTTAAGCGGGCAGCAGCAGAAGAATCGTACAAGCATATTGAAGATATCCGAGCAAAGATAAAATCTGAGCAGCAATCACGTGAAATGATTTTAGAAGAACTGAAACAAGCCGAGGTGGATATCGCCGAATTTGAGCAAAAAATTCTATCCCAAAAAGATCGTATTATGGAAAAATATAATATGAAAATACCGGATAAGGTTGAAACACCTAATTCATTGGAGGATGTTCGGGATAGGATTGCGCGGTTTCAAAGTTCTATCATAAATATAGGCCCTATTAATATGGCGGTAAAAGATGAACACGATGAAGAATCCAAACGTCTTGAAATGCTGACTCATCAGAAATTGGATTTGATGAAGGCGGAGGAGAATCTTCGGGAAACCATTCAAAAAATTGATGAAATCGCTCGGAAAATGTTTAAAGAAACGTTTGATGAGATAAAGACTAATTTCGAAAAACTGTTTACCATGTTTTTTGAAGGTGGAAAAGGTGAATTGTCTCTAACAGGCGATCCAGATCCCTTGGAAGCCAACATTTCTATCCACGCTCAGCCACCGGGTAAACGGAACCAAAATCTTCGCATGCTTTCTGCCGGTGAAAAGGCGCTTACCGCAATTGCGCTGTTGTTTTCGATTTATCAGGTAAAACCAAGTCCGTATTGTATTTTGGATGAAGTGGATGCACCTTTGGATGATGTAAATATCAAAAAATTCACACGTGTTTTGCAACAATTTTCCGACGAAACTCAGTTTATAGTAGTCACGCATAATAAACTAACTATGGAAGCTGCGACCCAGCTTTACGGAGTCACCATGGAAAACAGAGGAGTCTCTAAACTGGTTTCAGTGCAGTTCGAAGCGTAACTCAAATTTTCCCATATATATTTGTATTTCCCTCTTGAGAGGGTTGCTCGCCAGCTGGTGGACGGAGTGTTATTGGGGGCAAACAGGGTGCACAAGGCAAAAATGTCATTCCGAACTTGATTCGGAATCTAGAATACAAATGATAGCAGTGGTTTATTCCTGTTCTTTTGTCTGATACAAAAGAACCAAAAAATCACAGCTGGATAAATATTCCCTAAAACTGCGTTCGGTTTTTTAGAAGAAACAAACTCATTCCCGTGTGGCGCGGGAATTCAGACAGTGTTTCTTCTGCAATTAAAAAACCGTTCTTGTTTTTATACGGAAATATTTATCAGGCTGAATCTTTTTATGAATTAACTCACCCCAGGGGTGAGTAATATTTCTGTCTATGTGATTCGCCTCACACAATCTGTTACCGAAGACATTTTATCATTTACTTTGTCGGGAAATTTTGTATATTTCTATTCATATTCATTCTGAATAATTCAGAACCAATTGTGGGAGGAAGCATGAAAAAAGGATTACTGAGTCTCTTCATCATTGCTACATTGTTCGCACAGGTAAAAGAAAAGCGAACTGAAATCACCACGGAAAAACTGTTCAGCAACAGTTCTACACCTATCAAAGTTATTCCGCGAATTCGACCCGGTTACAGTCCGCCACCGATGTTGGATACACGTGAATCTGTGGACGAATGGTGTGGCACCATGCCGGCATGGATTGAAAATAATGGTACACAAAGATCTTGTTCATTTTTCGGATCCACTGATGATCCAGGTGTAAGAGATTCCTATATTCCCGGAACAAGTTCCGACACTCTTATTATCAGGCTATACATCCACGCCTTTGCGGATAACAGCGGGAATAATCCAACGGCAACACTTGCAGACGCAGAAGCGCAATTGGTCACTCTCAATGAAGCGTTTTCCGACTATACACTCAAATTTGACGCCACATTCCAGATTCACAATGATGCAACTTATCAGACTATTACCAGTTCAGATTGGTCCACCGGAGCCCTCAAAGAACTCTACGGTGCCGATCCGCTGCAGTATCACAATCTCTATGTGTGCGATACGGATGCCAGCTGGAGCATCCTTGGTGTTTCGACGTTTCCGTGGGGCAGCGATGCGCTCACCACTTACGGCGGTACAATCTTAGATAAAGATTGGTTTGGCGGGCCGCGCACGTTTAGCGGTTCTGCTAATATTCCTCAGCATACCATCACGCACGAGCTTGGCCACGGAATGGGACTTTGGCACACACATCACGGCGTAAGTGAAGTGACCGATTGCGGTGACTGTTACGAAGGCGCAGATGGTTATACCTATGCTACCGGAGACAGCGCTGATGTAGTGGGAGACATGTGTTCAGATACAAAATCCACTCCCACTAATTATTCCTGCGGAGATCCAGGCACGACCGACTGCCAAAGCAACACCTTTACGGGAACGGATTTTCACAATTTTATGGGCTATGCCGATGACGATTGCTACGATCTTTCTAATGATGGATTTTCATCACAGCAGTCCGGAAGAATGCACGGATGGATTTCAGATAAATATATGGGGCTCATTGCTGATTCTTCTGATAAAACCTTGCTCAGTACCAGCTTTGAAGACGGCATGCCGAATGATTGGACAACAATCGATAATAACAGCAATGGAGCGACTTGGGGAGTAGGATCAAGTTCCACATTAGACATCTCATACTATGGAGATAAAGGTGCCTATATTTATTACTCAAGCGCGAATGATGATTATCTTGTAACACCTCAAATAAGTATCCCAAGCGATTTTTCGGCTGCGACTTTTTCTTTTTGGGCTCGATCCCATAGTGCCAGTTATTTGGAAGATTTTAATGTGCTGCTTTCCACATCCGACAGCCTTGCTTCCAGCTTCACCGTCACGCTTGAATCCATTACAAATTTATCATCTTCATGGACGAAGTATTCTTATGATTTGAGCAGTTATATTGGCCAATCCATTTTTCTTGCCGTTCAAAATGTATCCTTGAATGATTATTATATGTTTGCCGATGATTTTCTGGTTTCCGGAAATCGAAATACCAATGATGCACCGGTTGCATCGGATCTTAGTTTTTCTACCGATGAGGACACGGATTACACCGGAACATTTCCCGGAAGTGATGTGGATGTAGGCGATGCGCTCACCTTTTCCATCGTCACAAATCCGGCGAATGGAATGGTGACTTTGGACAATGCTTCATTGGGTTCATTTACGTACAGCCCAAATGCAGACTTTGTTGGTTCTGACAGCCTCAAGTTCAGAGTGAGTGACGGTACAGCCGCTGATACAGGGAAAGTCAGCATAACGGTTACGAATGTGAACGATGCGCCAACATTTACATCCACGGCCGTAACAAGCGTGGATGAAGATTCGGAATATTCATACACCATCTCAACATCGGATGCAGAAGGCGACAGTGTATTTGTAACAGCGCCCACCATTCCGGATTGGCTGACGCTTTCGGTGAATTCCAGTGCATGGGTCAGCACCTATGCCGGCTCAGCTGATGTGGGCAGTTACATTGATTCAACTCTTTTAGAATCAAGGTTTTCTTACCCGCGGGGTATTTGTATTGCAGATGACGGCACAATTTATGTTGGTGATGATGGGAATTCTGTCCTTCGAAAAATATCAACTGATGGAATTGTCACCACCCTTGCGGGAAGTGGATCAGTAGCTCATCAAGACGGTCAAGGTACGGCCGCATCTTTTAATAATCTTTACGGCATGGATCTGGATAGCGCCGGAAATATTTATGTTGCTGATTACTCAGGAAGGAGAATTCGTAAAGTGACTCCGGATGGTTTGGTAACAACCTATGCGGGAAATGGCGGCTGGGGTAATGTGGACGGCCCGGCGGAAAATGCAGAATTTTACCAGCCATATGACGTTGCTGTGGATAACCAGGGCAATGTTTATGTTACATGCACACATGCCTACACGATACGGAAAATCACTCCCGATGGCACGGTGAGCACTATAGCCGGGATACCATCTCAACGAGGGTTGGTGGACGGGGATTCATCAACCGCGCTATTGCACAGTCCTAGTTCGATTGAAGTAGATGACAGCGGCAACGTTTATTTTGCCGATTATGCAACGCTTCGGAAAATTACCCCCGATGGTAATATTGTCACGATTGCCGGAACAGGAACTCAAGGCCATGCAGATGGCCAGGGAACCAGTGCTCAAATTTATAGATTAGATGGATTGACATTTGATAATAACGCTAACATTTTATATGCTACAAATTATTGGTACGAATGCATCCGAGCCATCGATCAGGATGGTAATGTAACCACAATCGCCGGAAATAATAGTACCGGCAGCGCAGATGGAGATGGAAGTGTTGCTCAATTCAATTCCCCTCAGGATCTGTATCTATGGGGATCATCTATGTACGTTTGTGATACTGGTAATGATATCATAAGAAGAATAGACTTGCCGGCTTCCACCTTATCGGGCACGCCGGATAACGATGACGTCGGCGATCACAGCGTATCGCTCTTGGCAACCGATGAAAACGGTGCTACAGCCACGCAGGATTTTACGATTACGGTCAATAATGTGAATGATGCACCCGTTCTTACACTTGCCTTATCAGATATAACGGCGGATGAGGACGCGGCCGATACGACGATAGGTGACCTCAACAATTATTTTTCCGATGTGGATGATCCAATGCTTACGTTCAGCCATGTCAACGGCAATCCGAATTTGCTCAGCATCACTGCTGTGAATGATACCATTACATTCAGTTTAACACCGGACAGTAGCGGTTCTGCGGAAGTGATCTTCACCGCAGCAGATTCCGCAGGACTTTCCGTGAGTGACACGATGGTGGTCAATGTGGTTCCGGTCAATGATGCGCCTATTGCGGGTGATCTGACGGTTACCTTGGATGAAGATGAAACGCAGTCGTTTACACTTTCAGGATCCGATGTGGAACTCGATTCTCTGACATTTGCCGTTTTGGACAGTGCGTTGCACGGTTCGGTAACAGGAACAGCACCGTCGCTCACCTACACACCGGATATGGATTTTCATGGCTCGGATAGTTTATCGTACACGGTCAGCGACGGAATGGATTCGGATACAGCCAACGTCTGGTTTGAGATCAGCGCAATTGATGATCCTGCGTCCATGATATCTCTCTTAAGTCCGGCCAATGCTTTTGCTATAGCGATCAATGATACGAATGCCCTCACGGATTCGGTGACATTTGTTTGGTCGGCTTCGGAAGATCCGGATGATACCGTCGCGTACAAACTTATGGTGCAAAACATTGTGTACGACGGAACCGCCATGCTAGATACAGTTTTTCACGACACGGTTATCACGGATACGTCGGTCGTTGTTTTATACGAAGATATTCTCGATGATATTGCTACATATTTTGGTGACAACAGCATAATTGTATGGGATGTGAACTTGACGGCAGGAATGGTAGATACACTTTCCAATAACGGTCCATTCGCCCTTAGCATTGACGCATCGGGTGCAGTGGAATACCGTCCCGGTGATTTTTCACTTTTGACACCCGCAGACAGTTCACTACTTATATTCACAGAATCAAATGTATTGACGGATTCACTGTTGTTCAGCTGGGAAACCAGCGCCGATCCGGATGATTCTGTGATGTATGAATTCCACGTGCATCATACGATTTACGGTGAAGGTGATTCGCTCGGATCATTGGAACACGATTCACTGATGTTGGGGACGATGCTTTACGTTTTTTACGAAGACATTCTTGGCGACATCACCGATTTTATGGGTGATTCCAGTGAAGTGAGTTGGGATGTTGCTGCCGTCGGAGGCATGGATACGGTTGTGTCTCAGAACGGCCATTTCCGTTTTAATGTGGATGCGCATGAGGCGGTCAATTATGGTCCTCTTGTTGTACACGTTTCTACTACAGGATCAGATTCAACTGGTGATGGATCTGAAGAAAATCCGTTTGCGTCAATTCAAATGGGGATCGATAATGCGATTGATGGTGATACTGTATTAGTAGCGGCGGGGATGTACAATAGATTTGTAGTTGTTGGAGGCAATCATAGATATATAATGTCAACTCATGGAAGAGATTCTACAATTATTTATAATGAAGATGGGGTTCAAGGCAGTGGTGTACAGGATGCAGATTCAATCTTTATTGATGGTTTCACATTTGATGGTGGACCTATGGGCTTAGGTATTTGGGATGCAACTAATGTTAATGTTTCAAATATTAGAATTACAAATATAGTGACGCCTTATTGGAATGTTGGTAGTGCAATATTTGGCAATGGCTGGTCTTCTTACCTTATCATTGATAATCTTATAATCGAAAATTGCATAAACAACAGTAGTAATGATTTGGTAGAAGGTGTTGGTGAATTGACAAACATGACACTCGTCAACTCTACTTCAAATAGCTACTACTTAGTTTATTGGGTAGGTACTATAAGTAATTCAATAATTTGGGGAAACACATTTGGATCACCGATTGCTGGAGGCAATACAACATATTCTTACTCTAGTATTCAGAACAGTGGAGGAAGCGATAACTGGGATATAGAGGCTATAGATGGAGGTAATAATATTGATTCAAACCCTCTTTTCTGCAACCCAGATAGTGGTGACTTTACCTTAGCCGAAAACTCACCATGTGTTGGCACTGGTGAAAATGGTGCAAATATGGGTGCATCCGGCGAGGGATGTGCTGCCATTTATTTACCTCCGGAGGATTTTTCGCTCTTAAGTCCGAATGATTCCCTGATGATTTCCCTTACAAATGCAAACCTGACTTCAGATTCCGTAGTCTTTGTGTGGGAATCAACGAGCGATCCGGATGGTGATACTGTAATGTACCGAGCCAAGTTTGGTCATATCGTTTTTTCAGGAGGAACAATGATTGACACCGTGAAACATGACAGCACATTGACTGACACTAGTGTTGTTGTGTATTACGAGGATATTTATGATGACCTTTTTGATTTGAGTGGCGATAACAGTGTCATCAAATGGAATGTGGCGGCCATTGCCGGATCGGATACAGTGCTTGCTGAAAATGGTCCGAGGTATGTTCTAGCGGACGGCACTTCCTTGAGCGTGGATGAAGAATTCATCCCGACCGAATTTGCGCTGCATCAGAATTACCCGAATCCATTCAATCCTGTAACGACGATCCAGTACGATATTCCCGAAGCGGGAGAGATACGACTTGACGTGTATAATATTCTCGGTGAAAAAGTGGCAACCCTTGTTCAGGGACGCCAAGAAATCGGGCGCTATACCGTACGGTGGGATGCTGCCGGCATGGCCTCTGGAATGTATTTCTATCGGATTAGTTCACCGAAGTTCACGGCGACGAAAAAACTGGTGTTGATGAAATAGTAAGTTAGTCACCCTTTTGCCCCATTCAAGTCATTTCAAGTGACGTCAAAAAAATAATCATTCTCTTAACTTGTTGTATAGGACGAGAAAAGCAAGTATTTTCCTAGGCTTTTTTCGAAACGAAAAATCATGTTTGAACAATTATCAGAAAAATTAGACGCTGTTCTCAGGAACATTCGTGGCCTCGGGAAGATTTCGGATAAGAACATTCGAGACACATCTCGTCAGATTCGTCGTGTTCTTTTGGAAGCTGATGTCCATTTTGAAGTCGCGCGAGATTTTATCAAACGCGTAGAAACTAAGGCGCTTGGCGTTACGGTTACCCAATCTGTCAAGCCGGGATATCAGTTCGTCAAAATACTTCGAGATGAAATGTCCTCACTTTTGGGATCCAAATCATCCGGAATAACTTTTGCTAAAAAACCACCGACTGTTATTCTAATGGCCGGATTGCAAGGATCCGGGAAAACTACTACCTGCTCCAAACTTGCCAAAAAAATAAATGACGAAGGAAAATCCGTCATGCTGGTAGCGGCGGATATTTATCGTCCTGCAGCGATTGATCAATTAAAAATTTTAGGGAAACAGATTAATATTCCTGTCTATTCCGAAGGCCATAAGGATCCTGTAAAAATTTGCGAAAGCGCAATTAAAGAAGCCGTAGCGGAAAAAATTCAAGTTGTTATTCTTGATACAGCAGGTAGGCTTCATGTTGATGGCGAAATGATGCAGGAAATTGAAATGATTTCTGCTAAAGTCAATCCGGATGAAACTTTATTTGTAGCGGACGGAATGACCGGACAGGATGCGGTAATTTCTGCCAAAGCATTTTCCGAAGCATTGCAACTTACTGGTACCATTCTTACAAAGATGGACGGTGATGCAAGAGGCGGTGCGGCAGTCAGCATTTCTGAGGTTACCGGTGTTCCGGTCAAGTTTATGGGTGTGAGCGAGAAAATGGATGGACTTGAAGCATTTGATCCCAAACGGGTTGCCGATAGAATTCTGGGGATGGGCGATGTGGTTTCGTTGGTGGAAAAAGCCGAAAAGGTGATGGATGCGAAACAGGCGGAAAAACTGGAAGAAAAATTAAAAAAACAGTCATTCACGCTTGATGACTATAAAGAACAGCTGAACCAAATGAAAAATATGGGTCCCTTAAGCCAACTCGTCGGAATGATGCCCGGTATGAATAAAAAAATGCTAAAAGGCTTAAATTTAGATGACAGGCAACTCATTTGGACGGAAGCAATCATCAATTCCATGACGCAAAACGAGCGAAATAATCCGTCTATTATTGATGGAAGTTGCCGATCTAGAATTGCGCAAGGCTCAGGACGAACTGTCCAAGAAGTAAACCAGCTGATAAAACAATATTTTGCACTGCAAAAAATGATGAAAAAAATGGGTAAAATGAAATTACCTGCAGGACTGAACTACCCAATTATGGGTGCACATTAAGGAGACGAAACGTGTCAACGAAGATAAGACTGAAACGCATTGGAAGACGAAACCGGCCTTTTTATAGAATGGTCGTAATGGACTCACGCAAACGAAGAGATGGTGCTGCCATCGAAGAGTTGGGCTGGTACGACCCAATTAAAACAAAAGATCAGTATGTTTTAAAACAGGAGAGAATTTTACATTGGCTAAAAGAAGGCGCCGAAACAACAGACGCTGCCCACGGACTTCTCCGCGATTCGGGGTTGGCCCACCGCTGGCATCTGATGAAACAGGGAATGGATGAAAAATCGATTGAAACAGAAATGAAAAAATGGGAACTCAATCGAGAAGAGGTGAAATCTAACCGCGCCGAAAGAGCAGCCAAAAAAGCAGAAGAAAAGAAAACCGATGCAGTTGAGGAAATACCATCCGAAGACGTAAAGGTACCTACTGAAGATGCACCCAAAGATGATGCTTCGGCAACAGAAGATGCGACAACTGAGGAAGTTGCTGAGGATGAGGAAAAGGATGAAGTTGAAAAGCCGGTAGAAGAAACAACTGAAGAAGAGCCAACTGAAGGGTCTGACGCACCTGCTGAAGAAAGCGAAGAACCCGAAGATCCAGAAGAGGAACCAAAGGAAGAAGCTGTGACAGAAGAAACTTCTAACGAAGAACCTGCTGCAGAACCTGCCGAAGATGAAAAAGCAGACGAGCCGGCAGAGGAAGCTAAAGAAGAGGAAAAGGATGAAGATCAGGTTGAGGAAGTAAAAGAGGAAGAAACGGCCGAAGCTGAACCTCTAAAGGAAGTTGCTGAGGATGAGGAAAAGGATGAAGTTGAAAAGCCGGTAGAAGAAACAACTGAAGAAGAGCCAACGGATAAATCTGATGCACCTGCTGAAGAACGCGAAGAACCCGAACCAGAACCTGAGCCTGAACCCGAACCAGAACCTGAAGTAGAACCTGAAAAAGAAACAGAAGAAACAGTGGATGAATCTGAAGGAATTGAGCCAGCTGAAGAGCAAGTTAAAGCAGAAAGTATTGAGGAAGGAAAGAAGGAGGACAAATGATGGAAGAATTCATTGAAGTTGCTGTAAAGTCACTGGTGGATAAACCGGATGAAGTTCAAATTCATAAAGTGGAAACAGAACAAAGCATCATTTTCGAACTCACGGTTGGTGAGGGAGATTATGGCAAAGTCATAGGGAAAAAAGGACGAAATATTTCCGCTATCAGGACAATCCTATTTGCGATTAATGCCAAAGAAGGCGGCAAACGCGCCAGACTAGAAGTTATTGATTTGGTGGATAATGAATAAACTTTTTCCCATTGGGAAAGTAACCAAAGTCTCCGGGCTAAAAGGTGAAGTGCATGTCATTCCACTCTGCAGATATTTTGAAGATTATGCTGAAAATCCAACTCTATTTTTAGGGTATTCTAATGATTCGGCTTTGGAAATGAAGCTGAAAAAATCTGCCAGAATAGGAAAAAAGACACGAATCTTATTTGAAGGTGTACAAAACAGACTTGAAGCGGAGGCGCTTGTGGGGCAAAAGGTTTTCACACATGCATCCGAAAGTGACCCAATTTCTTTTGTTTCGCAGGATTTGATCGGATACGAAGTCTTCACAGATTCGGGTAAATTCGTAGGCAATTTAAAAGATATTCTTTGGTTGCCTGCAAACGATGTGTACACGATCGAAAAAGATGAGAAAGAGTTTTTAATTCCGGTTATTTCCGAAATCGTAAATTCGATTGATCATAACAATGAAGAAATTGTGATTCGCCCTATAGACGGATTGATGGATCATTAATGCAGATAGCAATTATTACAACGGTCCCCGACTTGGTTAAAACAACCATCCGCTATAGTATTCTTCGCCAAGGGGAAGAACGCGATGCCGTCCAATTCCATGTTGTTGATCTAAGAGAGTTTGGCGAAGGAAATTACCGACAGGTTGACGACACCCCTTTTGGTGGCGGTAGTGGAATGGTGTTGATGGCGGGACCCATGTTTAAAGCAATTGAACATGCATTTGAATTGGTAGGCGGACAAGACGGAACAGCCGTGGTGTATCCGAATCCGCAAGGTGAAATATGGTCCGACGGTGTGGCAACAACTTTGTGCGACACAGAACGCATTATTTTTATTTGCGGACATTACAAGGGAATTGATCAACGTGTGATTCAAAAATATGTCACACATGAATTTTCTATTGGCGATTTTGTTGTGTCAGCAGGCGAACTTCCTGCACTATTGATGATGGATAGCATTATTCGCTTAGTCCCGGGTGTATTGAATTCCCGAGAATCTGCCTTGTCCGATAGTTTTACATCCGGCTTACTTGATACTCCCTGGTTCACAAAACCTAGGGAAATAGATGGAATGGAAGTTCCTGATACCCTTTTAAGCGGGCACCACGATCATATTGATAGCTGGCGTCAAAATCAGCGTGAAAAACGGACGCAGATGAGACGACCGGATTTATGGGAAAAATATAAAGATAAAATGAAATCTATGGAGAGTGAACAATGACAAATACACAATCAAACCAATTAAAAACTGACATTCCAAAATTTAATTCAGGCGATACCCTTTCTGTGGACGTAAGAGTCGTTGAAGGCGGTAAAGAACGAACGCAGAAATTTGAAGGAGTGGTTATCGGTAGAAAAGGTGCAGGTATTTCTGCAACATTTACATTAAGGAAAATTTCAGGGGGAGTTGGTGTGGAACGTATTTTCCCGCTTCATTCACCTTTGCTAAAGACCGTAAAAGTAACACGGCGTGGAAAGGTGCGGAGAGCCAAACTAAATTACTTGCGAAAGCTAACTGGGAAAGCAACCAGAATTACGGAAAAGCGGTAATCTTAATCCCACATCTTAAAAGCCCTTCCCGTCCTCGGTTAGGGCTTTTGTGTATATGAATCGACAAGCCAAAATAATTCTAGCATTAACAGGTGCTTCTCATATGGTTGCACATTCGCTCATGTTGGTTTATCCAACTTTAATGGTAATTATTAAAGATGAGCTGGGTTTGGGTTTTGATGCTCTCGGTTTTATAGCACTTGGGAGCTCATTTATGTTTGGTTTAGGGGCAATTCCTGCAGGATATTTTGAAAACAAACTCGGCGGAAGGAAACTGTTGCTCATTTTTCAGTTTTCTTGTCTTTTAGCTGGAATATTGGTGGCACTTTCCTCCACAACAACCCAATTTACCTTAGCACTCATATTTGTTGGTTTTGTTGCATCCATTTATCATCCGGCAGGATTAACCATTTTATCCAGACGGGTTCGTCCAATGGGAAGAGCCATGGCAATTCATGGAATTATGGGTTCTATTGGTTTAGCCCTAGGTCCAATTTTGGCAACCGTTTTTGCCGAGTGGGGTATATGGCGATATGTATATCTTTTTCTAGCAAGTGTCGGTGGTGTTTTAGGGCTGGCGACATTGGTTCTGATTCCCAAAAAGGATTCACCTGAGGAACTAGAAACGGATAAAGCTCTTTCCCCTGATTCAACAAATAAAAAGGCACTTATTTATTTTTACATTACAGCCGTACTAATGGGGTTGGCATACAACGGATTTACCACATTTATGCCTTCACACTTTGCCATGAATACGAATGAATTTTTAGGAAATCTTTCGAGCACATTTAAGGCAGGTTTTTTTCCTGCGTTGGTTTTTCTTTCTGGAATATGCGGACAATGGATCGGTGGAATTCTTGCGGATAAATATCCCAGACCTGTGGTATTGATTTGGGTTGTACTTCTAAATATCCCATTTCTTATATTAATGGGAATCAGTACAGATCATTATTTAGTTGTGTGGAGTATTTTTCTCGGAATTACTCATTTTAATTTTCAACCCATTGCCAATACGTTGATTTCAGAATTAACCCATTCCAAAATGCGCGGGCTTGGATTTGGTATTAATTTTTTCTTGACGTTTGGTGTGGGCGCCATTGCAGCCGGATTGAGTGGAATTATCGCACAGAAATTTGGTGTAATCTGGGTTTTTCCGACCATGGGAATCATTCTTATTCCTGCTGTACTTACTGCGCTGATGGTAATTGAAAGTACCCGAGTTTCATCTTGATAATTCTTCAAGAATTAAGCAAGTTTTACCCATGTCAAAATCTCAGTTAAAATCCTTACCATCTGTATCTGAAGTGTTACTTGAAGTAGGGGCGGATATGTCTCTGCATAATGACTATATAAAATATATAATTAATCAAGAATTGAAATGGATGCGATCTAAAGCAAAAGGCGGAAATTTTCCTGATAAACGTAAACAAATTTTAAAAAAAATTATCCAAAAAATTAAGGAAGCACAAACTGGATCTCATTCATCGGTCATCAATGGTACCGGAATCGTTCTCCATACTGGATTTGGTCGAGCACCAATGTCTAAAAAAATCATTAAATCGGTAACCGCAAAACTGGAACAATATTCCAACATCGAATTGGATTTGTCCTCAGGAAAAAGAGGTCAGCGACAGGATCATTGTAGAAGGAATTTATCTGCTTTATGCCGGTCGGATGATTCTATGGCTGTCAATAACAATGCAGCCGCAGTTTTTCTTTGTTTAAACACCTTTGCTGAAGGAAAAGAAGTCATTATTTCACGCGGACAGGAAGTCGAAATTGGCGGTTCGTTCAGGATACCGGATGTTATTCGCAAAAGTGGATGCAAAATGGTGGAAGTTGGTACCACAAATCGAACGCGTATCGAAGATTATCAGAAGGCGATTTCGAAGAATACTGCTTTGCTTCTTTGGGTGCATACCAGCAATTATATTGTAAAGGGGTTTACCCAGTCGGTTGACCTAACAGATTTGGTTGCTCTCGGGCGGAAAGCTAAAATTCCGGTTCTTGCAGATTTGGGCAGCGGAGCTCTTGTGGACATGGATGCCATCGGACTTCCTCAAGAATTGCCCGTTTCAGCGGTCATAAAATCGGGTGTGGATGTGGTCACATTCTCTGGTGACAAATTGCTTGGCGGTCCTCAATCTGGCCTTATTGCAGGCAAGAAAAAACACATATCAACCATCTTAAATAACCCAATTTACCGTACCGTTCGATGTGATAAATGGACGATCGCTCTCTTAGATGAGACGTTAAGACATTATGGGAATACGAAATCGAATTTAGCCCTCAACCTTTTAAAAACATCTCGAATGACTTTAAAATCTCATGCTGAAAAAATTCTGAAAGGTGTTTTAAAAAAGAAACAATCGGCACTTGGAATTTCAATTGTAGAAACAGAAGTAGAAGCTGGAAGCGGCTCACTTCCCGATGCTCCATTGCCAAGTGTTGCGTTAAGGTTTTCCTCAAATAAATATACGGCTTCCAAACTTTCAGCCGCCTTCAGAAAGCTGAATTATCCCATTGTTGGTTACTGTTCCGGACGAGCATTTTTCATTGATTTAAAAGCCATTCTTCCCGGGCAACACCTTATCCTGACCGACGCAATTAACCAGATATAAACCGTGATGCAGGTTGTCATCGGAACAGCAGGACATATTGATCACGGAAAAACATCTCTCGTTGAAGCGCTTACCGGAACCAACACTGATAATCTCGATGAGGAAAAATCAAGAGGAATGACGATCAATCTGGGGTTTGCTTACCTCAACGAAAACATCACGATTATTGACGTCCCAGGGCATGAAAAATTTGTGCGTAATATGGTGGCGGGTGTTTCCACCATAGACGTGGCGCTTCTCGTCATAGCTGCCGATGATGGAATCATGCCTCAAACGAGGGAGCATTTACAGATATTGTTGCATCTTGGAATTCCTAAATGTGTGGTTGCTTTAACTAAAGTGGATAGAGTGCAGGATGCCGAATGGATTGAACTTGTGACCTTGGATATTCAACAATTGCTGGAAGAGTCACCTTTCTCTGATGCGCCTATTATTCCAACTTCAACTATTACAGGAGAGGGTATTGATACTGTGCGAAATACATTGCTTAAAGAAGCCAAATCATTAAAGGCTACCCTTGATACAGGAATTTTCCGAATGCCTATTGATCGCGTATTTCATAAAAAAGGATTTGGAGTGGTGGTTACAGGAACTGTTTTATCCGGTGCACTTCATAAGGGAAATGATTTAGAAGTTCTACCGAGAAAAATCAAAGGGAAAGCCCGCGGAATGCAAACACATTTAGCTGAAACGGATACCATTCAAATTGGAGATAGAGCTGCGATCAATATCGCCGGAGTAGACGCCGAACATTTATGGCGAGGTTGCGAACTTCTTTCACCCGGCTGGATTAAGCCCACTCAACGCTTGGCATTGCAGGTAAACCTTCTTCCTGATACACGTTGGAAAATCAAGGATAAGCAGCGAATTCGTTTACATATCGGGACAGCCGAGGTTTTAGGAAGAGCGAAATTATTTGGATTAAAACCTCTTAAACACGGCGATTCTGCGCATTTGATGCTTGACCTCGAAAAACCTATCTCTGCCGCCATGGATGATAAATTGATTCTTCGATCATATTCTCCAATGGAAACCATTGCCGGCGGAACAGTATTAGACACCGATCTCCCGCAAGGGAAAATGCTTAAATCATGGATTGCAGATCTTCCAGAAACTCTGATTGAAAGATTTAAGCACCGCGTGGATTTTTATAGAAATGATTCACAAACTGTGACCGTTTATTCCCGGATTTTTCATTTACCGGAATCAGAAATCAAAAGTATGGTTGAATCGTTAGGATTCATCATTGAAAAAGAATTGGTATTAAATCCGGATGCAAAGGCAGGGAATCGAGAAAAAGTGTTACACTATTTAGAAGGATTTCACCAATCAAAACCATATAAAAAGGCTGTAAATATGGAAATGATTCAAAACAAAATTGATTTATCAAAAGGTAGTTTGAAAATGGTTTTAGTTGATCTTGTAAAAGAAGGTCGAATTAAGGAAAGTTTATCCGGCTTTGCATTGATGAATCATGAGGTGAAATTATCTGAAGAAGACCGTAAAAAAGCGGAAAAAATTTCTGCATTTCTGAAAAATGAAGGATATCAGCTTTCAAAAGTAATAGATGTAGCTGACCGGACAAATTTGGACCCAAAAATGGTTTTGGAACTTCTACATATTTTAAAAGACGAAGGATTGACTGATATGGTAGGGGATCAGTTTTGGATTCATTCAACTTCGGCTCTATCACTTTCTCAAAGTTTACAATCCTTTTTTAAAAATCATGATTCTCTTGATGTGAACACATTTAAAGAATTAACCGGAACGACACGAAAATCTGCTATTCCGCTCTTGGAATTTTGTGACGCTAAAGATTGGACCCACCGTGACGGAAATGTGCGTATGAAAGGGCGGTTTTCCTGATGGCGAAATCTAAACCTCAATCCACTCCGCTCATGCGGCAATTTGATGAAATTAAACGTCAACATACGGATTCTATTCTTTTATTCCGAATGGGTGATTTTTACGAGACTTTTGCAGAAGATGCGAAGACAGTAGCAAAAATTCTTGGAATTGTACTGACGAAAAGATCAAATGGCGTTGCTGGCGAAGTTCCGCTGGCAGGATTTCCCTATCATGCTTTGGATCAGTATCTACCGAAGCTGGTAAAGGCCGGGCATCGAGTTGCTATTTGCGAACAGGTTGAAGATCCGAAATTAGCGAAGGGTATCGTCAAACGTGAAGTAACAGAGGTGGTTACACCGGGGACTATTACATCAGATCAAACTCTCAACGAAAAGTCTAACAGATTTTTAGGAGCTCTTGCATTTGAAAAAAAATCAGTCGGATTTGCTTTTTTAGACGCTTCCACCGGCGAGTTTTTTTTGGGTGAATCACCCAGAAAAAACCTTTTGGACATTTTAAGAAAATTCAGCCCTCATGAAATAGTAGTGGCTGAAAGTGTAACCATATCAGATCAAGATTGGTATATCGAATGCATGCCATTTATTTCGAGAGTGGAAGATTGGGCAGTGGATAAAGCTGAAGCAATGAGGATTCTAACGGATCATTTTAAGGTAAAATCGCTTAAGGGTTTTGGATGCAGTTCTATGGATGTTGGCATCACAGCCGGCGGCATGATTTTTCATCATGTTGAGAAAAATTTAAACGGAAATCTTTCGCATGTTTCCGCAGTAAGGCCGATTCGAAAAGACGGCTTGATGAATCTTGATGCATTCACAGTTAGGAATCTTGAAATTTTTGCATCACTCGCCACGCAAGGTACGCATGGAACATTGATAGATGTGCTGGACGAAACGAATACAGCGGGAGGTGGAAGACTTTTGCGATCGTGGTTGTATCGTCCACTCACTGATTTATTGACAATTCAGGACAGACATAATGCGGTGGAAGGGTTTGTCCAAGATAAAAATCGATTATCCGATTTGCGATCTGAATTAAAGGAATTGACCGATCTTGAACGTGCCCTCGGAAAATTGAGTAAACACATACTCACACCGAGAGAGTTGTTCGGATTCCGATTGAGTCTCGACCGGATTCCGGGGATCAGTCTTATTCTAAAAGATTCTAGCCATTCACAATGTCAAAAGTTGTCTGAAACTTTTAAGGATGTTTCAAAAATTACGGAGGAAATCAATACAATATTAGCGGATGATCCACCTGCAAAACTTTCACAAATTGGCGTGATTAGGAATGGCGTAAATGCTGAGTTGGATGATTTGCGAGCATTATCAACGAGCGGAAAACAATGGATCGCTGATCTTCAATCTCAAGAGAGGGAAAAGACTGGAATCAATTCGCTTAAGATCGGATTTAACAGAGTGTTCGGATATTTTATAGAAGTAACCAAAGCCAATCAAGATTTGGTCCCCGAGGATTATATTCGAAAGCAAACCCTCGTGAATTCAGAAAGGTACATCACACCGGATCTCAAGGAATACGAAGAAAAAATTCTTTCTGCAGATGAACGGATTTGCGAAATTGAATCAAAGATTTATTTCACATTGTGCGATCACATTTTATCTGAAGCCAAGTCAATTCAAGTAAATGCACATGTGTTGAATCGGTTGGATGTTTTATCCACATTCGCTCAGGTTGCCATCGACCATCATTATTGCAAACCCGAAATGGTGGAAGAAAATGTGATAAATTTGAATGAATCACGCCATCCGGTGGTGGAACAACTACTTCCTGTAACGGATAGATTCGTACCGAATGATTTGAAAATGGATTCCAAAACCAGTCAGATTCATTTGATCACAGGCCCAAATATGGCCGGAAAATCCACGTATTTACGACAAATCGGTCAGATTGTACTTATGGCGCAGATTGGGAGCTTTGTTCCGGCAAAATCAGCAAAACTCGGTATTAGGGACCAATTATTTACTCGGGTTGGTGCCAGTGATAATCTTGCCGGTGGCGAGAGCACTTTTTTGGTGGAAATGAATGAAACGGCGAATATTTTGAATAATGCCACCAAACAAAGTCTGGTTCTGTTAGATGAAATTGGTCGCGGAACTGCCACTTTTGACGGACTTTCACTGGCGTGGGCCATTACCGAATATTTACATAATACGGATGAATGTGCATCGCTCACGCTCTTCGCGACGCATTACCACGAACTAACAGATTTGGAACATGCATTAGATCGGCTTCAAAATTATCATGCTGCAGTAAAGGAATTTGGTGACAAGATTATTTTCTTAAGAAAAATTTTACCCGGGCCTGGTGATGAGAGTTACGGAATTCATGTCGCAAAAATGGCCGGGTTGCCTATGAGTGTCATTTCGAGAGCGACAGAAATATTGTCGCACCATATCCGTCAGCAAACTAAAGATGGAACTGCACCAAACAAACCGGCGTCTAATCAGCAATCATTATTTGAGAAAAAAGAATCGGAATTGCAGAAAGACATTGAAAAAATGAGCATTAACACTATGACGCCACTTGAAGCGCTTGAGACACTCGATAAACTCAAGAAAAAACACGGTCTTTAATGCGAAGAGTTATTCTACTGACTCTTTTTGCTTTACAGGTAGGTCTTTCGGAAACCTATTGGGTTCGCTATGGTTGGGAAATTTTCACCAGTGCCGGTGATGGTCGTTCTCTCGCTTTAGGCAATACGCTCACTGCCATTGGTGGTGGCGCAATTGCACCACTCTTTAATCCGGCGCACGATCCGGTCCAACTTTCCCGTGGTTTAACTTATGCACACCAAAGCCGATTTGCCGGTCTAATTAATAGTGATCTTGGGGCATTTTCATTGTCGAATTCACTTAAGTGGCCAATTGGAATTATTTTGTTACATGAAGGTATATCAAACATTCCCAATACACGTGACATTTTGCTGGATTTCGGTGAGGATGGACAGCCGGGAACAGGAGACGCCGGAGAAGGCGATGGTATTTTAAACGATGGCGAACGACTGGACGAAACAAAAATCAGTTTTTTTAAACATCGGCAAGTGGCAATGATGACCACCCGGAATTGGACGTTTGGAAAAATGAAAATTGGACTTGGACTCAAAGGGCTTCATCATTCTTTGGGCGAAAATCTTGGGACCGGTATTGGTCTAGACCTTGGATTTCTTTACAATTCATGGAACGGCGGAATGATTGGTGTCAGGTTTTCGGACGTGACGTCATCCTGGATTGTTTGGGATAGTGGATCTATTGAAGCTTCAGCACCGCAGGCTGTGATTGGGATGAGTCAAACTTTTGCTTTTACTAAATTGCCTATTTCTGTAGGGATTTTTACGGACGCTTTGGTGGATCCATCTGGAAAAACACCGAATGATGATTTTCAATTAATGGATAAAGTAGGCGTTGATTTCCGCTGGGGGATTGAAACTGTAATTAAAGAAAAAGTAGCAGTTAGATTTGGAAGGAATCGCGCAAAAGCTTACACGACAGGATTGGGACTTAATTGGGACCAATTTGGAATTGATTATGCGTTCCAAACGGCACCCGCAGGAAGTACCCTCGGAACCAGCCATTATATTTCATTTTCTGTCCATCCCGAATGGATTTTTAATCGGGTTAAATCAATTCTTTAATTCAATTCATTCCAGTTGTTCTCAAAGGGTATTATCAGGTACATTCATAGACTTTTTTCGAAAGCAAATTATGATTAAAAGTATGACAGGATTCGGGCGGGGAGAAGTTTCTGCAGGTAATAGCCACATTACAGCACAGGTACGTGCTGTGAATGGTCGTTTTTTGGATATCAAGATTCGCGGACTTGAATTAGATCCCATCGTTGAACAAAATATTCGAAAAAAACTCACAGACTTGATTCAGCGTGGTACAGTAGCATTGACAATAAAATCACTAAATCAAAATGGATCAGGGGAGTTGGTGTTTAACCACTCCAAGATGAAATCAATCGCAGATGCAGTTTCTCATGTTGAAAAAGAATTTAATGTCAGTATTTCTCTGGGAGAAGTCATCAAGGCAGATGATCTATTTTCTTCACCTGAAAAAGGTGTTGAAAGTATGGATGGTGTTGTAGATGCTGTACAAAAAGCTTGCAACCAAATGGAAAAAATGAGATTAGCCGAAGGAAAAAAACTATTAAAGGATTTATCAGGAAGAAGTAGTCATATTAAAAAATCCCTAAAAACCTTGAAAAAATTGGCAGAATCCGAAACAAAGAACCGATCCAAAAAATATGCAGAAAAGGTGCGTGAACTTTCCGATGGAATTGATCTTGATCAAAACCGAATCATTCAGGAAATTGCCATCCTTGCAGAAAAAACAGATGTAACCGAAGAAGTGGTTCGCATTGATAGTCATATAGAACAATTTAATACATTGCTGAAATCAAAAAATCCGGTTGGCAAACGCCTCAACTTTATTCTGCAGGAAGTCGGCAGAGAAGTGAATACAGTTGGTTCAAAAATTACATCCGACAGGGGAGTGAACCGGGTTGTAGAAATGAAAAACGAACTCGAACGGATGCGTGAACAGGTTCAAAATGTCCTATGAAAAATTTCATCGTAATTTCAGCCCCGTCAGGGACGGGAAAAACAACGATATGCCGAAAATTGCAGGATCAATTTTCGGAGTTGGATTTTTCTATTTCCTGCACAACTCGCCAACAGAGAAAAAACGAAATCAACGGACGTGATTATTTTTTCATTTCCCAAGATGAATTTGAACAGAAAATTTCGGAAAACGCATTTGCCGAATATGAAAAAGTTCATGGTAATTTTTACTACGGAACATTAAAAGATACACTTGAAACAACACGCTCGGAAAACCGAATGATATTGTTAGAAGTGGATGTAAAAGGCGCCATGGCAATCAAATCACTTTATCCCGAGGATACCATCACAATTTTTGTGATGCCTCCCAGTGAAGATCATTTAAGGGGTCGTCTCAAAAAAAGAGGGACAGATTCTGCGGAACATATTGAAAAAAGATTAGAAAGAATACGAGAAGAATATCCATACAGAGAACGGTTTGACCGTCAGGTTATTAATGATAACCTTAACCGAGCCGTTGAAGAATTGATAACAATCATTAGCCCCAAAACTAAAGGAGTACTTTATGGCAGTTAAACCAGTATCAATGAAGAAAATGGAAGCACAAAATGTTGATAGTTACCACGCAGTCGTAATTATAGCAAAGCGCGCCCGACAAATCATGCAAGATCGCATCATCAAGGATAGTTTTCTGGAAGAGGAACCCATTGAGTTTGGGGTTTTCGACGAAATTCCAATGATCGATCCTGAAGATTACGAGGAAAAAGATAAAGCGACGACTGAAGCATTTGATGAATATCTTGATGGCAAGCTTGAATGGAAACAGGCCGAAACTCTAGACCTGTAATTTGATCTTTTGAAACCCAAACTATCCGAACCGGCTCGTCAATATCTTAGACAGGTTCGTGATTTGTATGGGGATGAAATTTATTTAGATCTCAAGAAGAATGATCCAATTCCACCTAGCAATCCCGGTGATCTGGATGCATTTAATCTTGAAATAAGCGAATGCCAAAAATGCTCACTAGGGAAATCACGGACTAAATTTGTTTTTGGTGTTGGTGATCCCAATGCAAATCTATTGCTCGTTGGCGAAGCGCCGGGGCGGGATGAAGATATTAAGGGCGAGCCGTTTGTAGGCAAATCAGGAAGAATGTTAGATAAAATATTGCGAGCCATTGATCGCAGTCGAGAAAAAGATGTATTCATTTGCAATGTACTCAAATGCCGACCTCCGGAAAATAGAGATCCACTCGCGACAGAAGTTGAACAATGCGAACCGCATCTATTGAATCAAATACGGTTGATTAAGCCTAAACTTATTGTTAGCTTGGGGCGTGTTGCCGGGCAAACCCTTTTGCGTGTGGATAAACCGTTGAAAAGTATGCGGGAGACCATTCATGATTATCATGGGATTCCCCTAATCGTAACTTACCATCCGGCAGCCTTGTTGCGAAATGAGAACTTGAAACGGCCAACGTGGGATGATTTTAAAACGATAAGAGATTTTTTAGAGGCATAGAATAATGGCAGAAAACCCAGATCAAATTTTAAATGTCCAACCGCAATCCAATGAGGCAGAACAAGCTGTACTTGGTGCAATGCTTGCGAGCAAAGAAGCAGTTAGTAAAGTACTGCAATGGGTAACGGATATTCATTTTTACAAAGATGCGCATGCAAAAATATTTCGAGGAATGATTCAACTCTTTAACGAAGGTGAACCGGTTGATACGGTTTCTGTAGTTAATCAGCTTAAAAAAGCGAAGGATTTGGAAAATGTCGGAGGTGCTTATTATATCACCGGGTTGGTTGAATCGGTTCCAACAACAGCCAATGTTGAGCATTATGCCAAAATTGTTTTAGAAAAAGCAATGCTTCGGGAATTGATAAAGATATCTCATGATCTTACCAAAAATGCCTACGATGACCGTCAGGATGTGGATGATATTATGGATTCGGCTGAACAGGCAATCTTTTCCATTTCCCAAGGTCGAATTAAGGGTGGGTTTGAACAATTAGATCCAATTTTACAAGAAACGTTTGAAAATTTAGACAAAATTCATTCATCCGGTGGAACTGTCACTGGTGTGCCGACCGGATTATTAGATTTAGATGAGATGACATCAGGATTCCAAAATAGTGAACTCATTGTGGTGGCAGGCAGACCTGGAATGGGGAAAACAGCCTTGGCACTTACCATGGCACGAAACGCTGCGATTGATCATCAAAAGCCCGTTGGGATATTTAGTTTAGAAATGGCAAGCCATCAGTTGGCAATGAGAATGCTTTGCGCGGAGGCAAGGGTTGATTCACATTTGGTTCGTACCGGGAAACTACCAAAATCCCATTGGAAAAATTTAAGTATGTCGGTTGGCGTTCTCGCCGAAGCACCGATTTTTTTAGATGACACTCCATCTATTGGTATTTTAGAATTGCGCGCAAAAGCACGTCGCTTGATGGCTGAACATAACATAGGGATGATTATGGTCGACTATCTGCAATTAATGTCAGGTCCAAAAGGTGTTGAAAATAGACAGCAGGAAATTTCGGTTATTTCGCGGTCCTTAAAAGCATTAGCCAAAGAATTGAAAATTCCAGTCGTCGCTTTATCTCAGTTATCTCGAGCTACTGAACAACGAAGCGACCGACGTCCCCAGCTTTCGGATTTGCGAGAAAGCGGTGCCATCGAACAAGATGCTGACGTCGTAATGTTTGTGTATCGCCCGTATGTGTACAGCCGGGATGAAGACGACCGCGGAAAAGTTGAATTGATTTTGTCCAAGCAGAGAAATGGTCCAACAGGTAATATAAATTTGACATTTATAGATCGGTATGCTCGCTTCGAAAATTTGACATCCTTTTCTGATATGGAAACTGAGGTACCATTCTAATGCAGAATCCGCTTGCGCGGTTCGTCCCCCAACTTGCAGGCGAATATCCGAAATCATTCGTAAAATTATACGATCAGGTTTCGATACCGGCCGGCATGGATCCAGACGAAGTTAAACAATTACTTTGGAAAGCCTTTGACTTTGGCGATCGTTACCACGACGGACAAAAACGAAAATCCGGTGCTCCTTATTTTGAACACTGTATTGCTGTTGCAGAAATATTAGCATCCTGGAATATGGATCCGGTTATGATTATGGGTGGATTGCTTCATGATACAATCGAGGATACTGATGCGTCTCACGCGGATCTTATCAGTAATTTTGGCGAAGATGTTGCAGTATTAGTGGATGGTGTTACAAAACTAAGCGGAATCGAATTTTCTACAAGAGCAGAACAACAGGTAGGAAACTTTATGAAGATGCTTCTTTCGGTTGCTAAAGATTTACGAGTTATTATTATCAAATTTGCCGATCGCCTACACAATATGAAAACCATTGATTACATGTCTAAAATGAAGCAGAGACGAATTGCAGTAGAAACAAGAGATGTATATTCTCCTCTTGCGCATAGATTGGGAATGGCTAAGGTTAAATGGGAATTGGATGACCTCATTTTTAAAACACTCGATCCAAAATCGTATAAAGAAATTGATTCTAAATTGAAATCCACCACCAAACAGCGTGAGCGGTATATTAAAAAAGTAACAACAACCCTCAAGGAAGAATTATCAAAATATGATATTGATGCTCGCGTTTATGGGCGACCAAAATCACATATTTCTATCCATAAAAAAATGTCCAAACAGGACAAATCGTTTGAGGAAATTTATGATAAGGAAGCAATTCGAATTTTAGTAGATAAGATGGAATCATGTTATCTTGCGCTTGGAGTTATTCACAACAACTATAACCCGATACAAGAACGATTTAAGGACTTTATTGCCACACCCAAAACCAATGCGTATCAATCCATCCATACGACTATTGTTGGACCCGATAAAAAACTTGTTGAAATCCAAATTAGAACGCATGATATGGAAGAAACTGCCGAAATCGGTGTTGCTGCACATTGGCGGTATAAGGAAAAAAAGGATAAAGATTCCAAGGGTATGGATTCGCATGTAGGTTGGCTTAGGGAATTGTTGGATATTTTGCAAAGCGAAGAAAGTGATCCGAGAGAATTTATGCACCTTTTAAAAATTGATCTTTTTAGCGATGAGATATTTGTGTTTACTCCGAAGGGTGAATTGATACAATTACCTGTGTTAGCGACGCCAATTGATTTTGCGTTTAAAGTTCATACAGAAATTGGAATGAAATGTCTTGGTGCTAAAGTAAACCAGAAAGTGGTTCCACTAAATACAAAACTGAAAAACGGTGATTTGGTAGAGATTATCACGGGAAAAAGTCAAAAACCAAATTATGGCTGGCTCAAGATTGCAGTTACTTCAAAAGCCCGAAATAAAATAAATCATTATCTAAAGATGGCCAGTAAAGTTGAGAGTTTGGAACTTGGTCAAGAAATATTGAAAAAAACACTCAGGCGATTGAAAAAATTATCCATCCAAAAGGAAGTTGAATCTTCTTTTATAAAATTCGGATTCCAAACAACTGAACAGTTATTGGAGTCTATTGGAAATGGAAATTTAACCGTACGGCAAATACTGGAGAAAATCATTCCGGAATCAGAGACTGAATTTGACATCCAAGAACCCGAAGCTACATCCCGGTTTTCTTTTATGGGTTCATCGCCAAAAGGTGTCAAACTGCAGGGTATAAAAGATGTTATGGTGTCTTATGGAAAATGCTGTAACCCGATTCCTGGTGATGAAACGCTTGGGTTTATTACGCGAGGTCGTGGGCTCACGGTACATCGCTCAATGTGTGCGAGTTTACCGTTAATGAGTGAGGAAAAAGATAGAGTTGTTCCGGTAGATTGGGATGTAGCTAAAACCGATCTTTTTAATGTGCGGTTGAAAATAACAGGACAGGATCGAAAAGGAATTTTGAAAGATCTCACAGAATCGATTTCATCTCATAATATTAATATCAAAAGTGTGGATATGCACGGAGAAGATTCTGTCGCCACCGCTCTTTTCATTGTTCAAGTGAATAATATCCGTCAACTTGACCGCATCATTCGAAAAATTAAAAAAGTAAGAGGCGTAGATCATATAGAGAGATCTGAGCGATAATCGCCGATATTTGCATTATTATAAAAGAACTAAAGGACATTTTATAAAACGGATATCATGCTTAGAATTTTAGGAATTGATTATGGATCAAAGCGGGTTGGGTTGGCTTTATCAGATCCCACCCATCTTATTGCAAGCCCCTTTAAAACGCTCACTGTTTCATCAGACGAATCGCTGATTTTGGCATTGCAAAAAATCATTCAAGATTACGAGATTGAATCTGTGGTAATCGGGATGCCATATAGGTTGAAAGGTGGCGATTCACCGCAAACCAAAGTGGTTCGCAAATTTACTCAAAAACTGATGGACAATGGAATTCGTGTGGAAGAAGAAGATGAACGATTAAGCTCGGTCAGCGCAAAACGAGCTTTAATTGATCAAAATTTCAAAACGGGAAAAAATAAAGGACTTATAGATCAGACGGCGGCGGCCATTATGCTTCAGCAATACTTGGACAAAAAAAGACGTGCTTAAATTATTGAGCAAACCATCTTATCAACTTGCAATCATCTCCGGTTGCTTCCTTGGAATGTCTTATCCTCCGCTTCCGCTGGGATTTTTTGCATTATTTGGATTCATTCCACTCATTCATATCTGTGTGAAAGAGTCTCCGAAAATTGCCGCAAAATGGGGGTATGTTGCGTCCGTTATAGCAAATGTGATTTCACTATATTGGATTGGGCTTAATACAGGCGCACCATTTTGGGTAAGCATGTTATCGATGATTGGCGCCGTATTTTATCTTGGTATTTTTTGGGCAGCATTTGCGGCTTTGGTTTCCATGATTCATCATAGAACAGGAAAGGGGCTAATGGCAGCGCCGTTCCTGTGGGTTGCTATGGAATTCCTTCGGACATTTGGTCCGTTAGGATATCCGTGGATCAATCTTGCAATTACTCAATCGCGGTACCTTCCTGTGATTCAAATACTGGAAATAACCGGAACCTATGGCGTCGCATTTTGGATTGTTTTGGTGAATGCAGCATTGTACGGATATGTGGTTTCGAATCATAAAAAAGTTTCACCATTTCTTCCAATAATTATATTCATTTTACCCTGGCTGTTTGGAGGAATGAGACTTTTGTTGTGGGAACAATATGAAGGAAAAAATATTAGCATTGCCATGGTTCAACCCAATGTAAATCCTGTTGATAAATGGGACCATTCCAAACGAAGTGGATTGTTTGCTCTCATGGATTCTCTACACGTTGAAGCAATGGAATTAAAACCCGATTTAATTTTGTGGCCGGAATCTGCTTTGCCAACTTATTTGAGGACAAATTCGGTCACTCGGAAGCCCATTATGAACCGAATTAAAATATCAGGAATTCCTTTGCTTGCCGGTACTCCAGACAAGCAGACCAATGAGTTTGGAGTCACACAATACTTAAATAGTACTATTTTTCTAAAACCCAATGGTTCGCAAAGCATGTACACCAAAATGAAACTTGTGCCATTTGGCGAATATGTTCCCCTATCATCGTTATTTTCGTTTTTGGATAATTTGAACATTGGGGTTGGGAACTTTGAGCACGGCGGCACTTATACGGTGTTCGAGATGGATTCAATCAAATTCAGCAACATGATCTGTTATGATTCAAGCTTCCCAAGTGTTGCACGTGAATTTGTGAGCCGTGGCGCCCAAATGCTAACCATTCAAACGAATGATGGTTGGTGGCGCCATACATCCGGTGCGTACCAACATTTTGAGCTTGCTCGCCTACGAGCAGTTGAAAATCGAGTGCCTGTTGTGCGGTGCGCAAATACAGGAATTTCCGGACATTTCTTACCGACAGGAAAACATGCCGGTAAAATTGGATTCAATCAAAAAGGCGTTGGGCTGGCTAATGTGACCTTGCAAAATCACTCATCTTTTTACACAAAATTTGGGGACGCATTTGCATGGCTGATGACCTTAATTTCCATAGGATTTATAGGAATGGGATGGACACGAAAATCATCATAATACTTTTGTTCACCGGTTCGTTTGCATTTTCACAAAGCGAACGTCAGGTAGAGGATTCCAAATTATCTCCGGCCGTAAAATCATTTCTTATCCCCGGTTGGGGGGAAAAATCATTGCATCAATCCAAGAGATCCAGATTCTTTATTATGTCAGAAACCTCTCTTTGGTTAAGCGTTATGGGCACCTTTATCGCATCAGAAGTAGAAGAACAAAAATACATAGCGTATGCGGCAGATCATGCAGGCGTGGATATTTCTGGGAAAGATCATAGTTTTTGGGTGGATATTGGCAATTATCCTAATCGGAATTCTTTTAATAATGAACACCTGCGTTTTAGAGATAATGACGCATTATATGCATTAGACACGGAATGGAATTGGGAGTGGGATGAGGCCAATCATCGAACAACGTTTGAAAGGATGCGAATTAGAGGAGATATATTGACAAAGGCAACATCTTTTCTCGTCGCAGGGGTAGTCCTTAATCACGTTATTTCTGCAATTGATGCCGCCTATTTGCAAAACATAGCGCAAGGTGTTACACTTGATGTAGTGCCGAAAATTGATATAGAATCAAAATCTTCATCACTTTCTTTTTCGATTAAGTTTTAGTTTCCTAACAAATAATTGAAGATAATATGATCAAGCATCCATTAACGGAAGCAACATTTTTTGTGGGTTTTGCCATTTCGAGTTTATTAGTCCAATCGTGGATTGGCTGGACAATTCATGGAATTATTATTTTAGGAATCATATTATTTCAAACTATTTCGATTGCAAATATATTGCACCGCATTCGTCATATGATTTGGTTTTTTCCAATCTTATTGGGAATGTTTCTGCTCAGTTCGATTATCTTCTCTAATATCTCATTTATTTCGGCAGTGAAATCGGGAATATTTTCTATGATGAGATTTGTTTTAAGTACTGTTATCATGGGCGCATTTTTGGAAAAAGAATGCAGAAAAAATATTTTTCAAGCGATTCGAAGCATTTGGCTTATAGCTGGGAAGTCTTGGCACAAAGTTGAAGACTTTTTTCTATTTCTTAGCTTAACCCTTCGATTTTTTCCATCCCTTCAGAGGCAATGGTCTCAACTACAATCTTCAAAAGTTTCACTGGGAATTCAAGATACAGAAAGCAGGTTTTCCCAAGTCAAATCACTGATGTCCGATTTGCCGGGGTTTTTGATTCAACAATTAAAAATGGCGGATACTACATCTCTTGCTATGTCATTACGCGGATACGGGAATCAAGTGCCTCGAGGTGTTGCCCAATTTATTCCGTTTCGCAAAACCGATGGTTTGCAAATTGCATTTCTAATTACATTTATTATTGTTATACATCGTTTTGCCTCGATATAAAATAGAAATACAGTATCTTGGTTCTGCATTTTCGGGTTGGCAGAAGCAATGCGAAGCACACACCGTGCAAGCAGAAATTGAATCAGCGTTGACCATTTTGAATAAAGGGAATCGCATTCCGGTTACTGGCGCGGGGCGGACAGATTCCGGTGTGCATGCTTTAGGGCAGGTTGCTCACTTTGATTTTGATACAATCATGACGTCTTGCGACTTAAAGGATGCGATAAACGGCAATATGTGCGATACAGTCCAGGTAAGAACCTGTGGTGTGGCACGTCCGGAATTTCATGCGAGATACTCCGCTACAAATCGACATTATGTGTATTCTTGTAGAACTGACGATCAAATATTAGATAGTGCCATTGTTTGGAAAACCGGTCCGCTTAATTTGTCCACGTTAAATACTGTTGCATCAGAAATTGTAGGAGAACATGATTTTACGTCATTTGCAAAACAAAATCCTGAGACAGAAAACTATCTTTGCACCGTGAGTCATTCCTTGTGGTTGGAAAAGAATGGAATTGTAAATTACGAGGTTACTGCCAATCGGTTTTTACACCATATGGTTCGGTATCTTGTTGGAACCATGGTGGAAATATCGAGAAATAATTATCCAATGAATGATTTTATAAAGTTGCTAAAGCATCCAAAAGAAAATGTCCACATTTTCAAAGCACCTCCTCAGGGATTGCGATTAGAGAAAGTGATTTATAATGAATTGGATTAAAACTACTTTTATTATTCTGGTCGCCATTTCTGCCTTGCCTGCGGATGGTGATATTCACAGTTCTCGGCAAACTGCTATTGTCAGGGCAATTGAAAAAGTCAGCCCGTCTGTTGCGAGCGTTAACGTGACACAGTTACGAAATGTAAGAGGGCGCGTGTTTAATGATCCTTTTTTCGATTATTTTTTCCCGGAAAAAATATATCGGAGCCAGCAACGAGTGAAAGGATCTGGCACGGGAGTTTTAATTAGCCCTGATGGATACATTGTAACCAATTTTCATGTGATAGAAAATGCGACTGAGATTATTATTAAACTTACCGGCGGAAAAGAATATGAGGCAGAAATAATTGGGACAGACCGCGTTACGGACCTTACCCTTTTGAAAATTGAAGGAAATTCGTTTCCCTATGCGGAATTGGGAAATTCTGACGATTTAATGATTGGCGAATGGGTGGTTGCACTTGGAAATCCGTTTGGACTGTTTGATGTGAACCAGCAACCAACTGCTACAGCGGGTATTATCAGTGCGATAGATATGGATTTTGGGCAAGTGGAATCCGGTAGAATTTATCAAGACATGATTCAAACTGATGCAGCTATTAATCCGGGAAATAGTGGAGGACCTCTTGTTAATGTGAATGGTGATGTAATTGGTATAAATTCATTTATATATACAGGTTCATCGATTTCGGAAGGGTCAGTTGGGATTGGTTTTGCCATTCCAATTGAGCGCGCCCAACGAATTGTAAATGAGTTGAAAAACACGGGTCGCGTTGATCGAAGTTTTGCCACTGGTCTAACGGTGCAGGCATTAACACAAAAACTTAGCGGATATCTTGAACTACCCTTTAGTACGGGTGTGATGATTGTAGAAGTAGAATCCGGAAGTACATCGGATATTGCTGGATTGGAAGCGGGAGATGTTATTGTACGCGTTAACAATATGCGTGTATCAAAATCATCTGATATTCGCAAGGTAATCGAGGAAAACGATCTTCGTTCTGGGGATAAACTGAATCTGAAAGTGTACAGGAATGGTCGGTATGGAACTAAATCTTTGCGCTTAGGAAAGGTGCAGTAACACATGTTCGCTCCAGAAGGTAAACGCGTCCTTGTTCCTCTTTTCATTTTGACAATTATAACCGGAATGATTGGCTATGCCTTGAATATTTCGACACTTAAAATTTGTTTCTCAATCATCGGATTTTTATTTCTGTTTTCTCTTTACTTTTTTCGTGACCCTCACCGTTCATTTCCAAAAGATGAAAAAAACATATATTCTCCCGCCGACGGAAAAGTAGTTCAAATTATTGATGTCAATGACCCAGATGTTGGCGAAGATGTGGTTCAAGTGTCCATTTTCTTAAGCGTATTTAATGTTCATGTTAATAGGGTTCCTGTCGATGGCACGATCAAATCTATGGAATTTTTCAAAGGAAAATTTTTAGCGGCATTCAATCATAAAGCATCCAAAGATAATCAGCGAACTGAAATAGTCATGGAAACAAAAAATGGAAATTTAAGAATTCGTCAGATTACCGGCGCAGTCGCCAGGAGAATATTCTGTTATGCTGATCCAGGTTCTACTATGCACCAAGGTGACCGCCTCGGTTATATCATGTTTGGTTCCCGTACAGATATTATATTCCCCAAAACAGTTTCGCTCAATGTTGAGGTTGGTACCGTTGTAAAAGGTGGCATGAGTGTGATTGGAAGATATGAATCAAATGCAGGTTGAAAAGAAAAAACGGGTCGGAAAACACGTTATTCCCAATGTGGCAACGGTGTTTAATATGTTTTTAGGATTTCTCGCATTGGGATATCTAGTGCGCGATGAACCGGTGCTCGCATCTTGGCTCATTCTGGTATCAATATTTTTTGATTCTATTGACGGGAAACTCGCCAGGCTTTTGGGTATTAGTAGCCGTTTTGGCACCGAGTTTGATTCTTTGGCAGATACCGTTTCATTTTGCGTGGTTCCCTCGGTGATGGTGTACCTTGTTTACGGGAATGGATTGCCACCTGTATTGCGGGGAATGATTTGCTTTATTCCGCTTTTATTTGGAACCATCAGATTGGCGCGCTTTAATGTATTGCAGACTGAAAAACCCGTGCCGTATTTCACAGGTTTAACAACACCCTTGAATGCGTTACTCATCGTGAGCTTTATGCTCTTCAATCATCAAATTTGGGGCGATGCAGGGGATCCTAGAATTGCGCTTGTAATGATATCTTTGCTCGGTTTCTTGATGGTCAGTCCCGTTCGGTTTTCAAAATTCCCGTTATTATCTTTCCGGCAGGGGAAGAAAAACACTCTTCGTCTTGTGGCGCTCATTGCAGTCATAATTTCTATGGTTCTATGGCGTGGTATTATTCTTTTTCCGGTTTTTTCTCTTTATATCATTTGGAGTATTTTTAAATGGATGTTAGACAATAACCGCTTTGAAGAAGATGGTCCGATGGTAGAATCTGAACAAGGAGTCATGAGTCATGACTAAACGATCTATAGGATTTGTTAGTCTTGTTTTGTTTGTCGGAATAATCCTTGGTACGGTGGGAGGCGAATTGCTTGCATGGGGACTTCCTGCAGGAGTTGTAAAAGATTTCTTTCTTACAAGTGTAGAGTTTAATCTGGCTGGTTTGGTGGGAAACGACACCGGTGTCATCACGCTTGATCTCAAAGTTTTTTCCGTGTCGTTTGGTTTAGTTTTAAAATTGAACATCACTTCTATTCTCGGTCTGGCTATTTCATATTATTTCCTTAGATTTTTCAGGTAAACATGAATCACAGTTTTACCGTAAATTCATTATGAACATTTGACGTCTGGAGGACGAAGCTATGGATAACATCATCATTGAATACGCGCTGTTTAATCTCGGCGCTCCCGAAATCATTCTCATTTTACTGGTCATTTTGCTTTTATTCGGCGCAAAGCGACTTCCCGAACTTGCACGCGGACTTGGTCAGGGAATCAAGGAATTCAAAGGCGCAGTGGATGACACCAAAAAAACCATCGAGACCGCCGCTGATCCTGAAAGCGCACCGTCGGAAGAAGCCGAACGGTCTTCTGACAGCGACTAACATTTGTCATCAAAATCCCGCCCCGGTTTTAGAAAATAGAATCGGGGTTTTTTACACCTGATAAATTTTATGACATTTACGGACATCATCCAAAACCAGCTAAACCTCATTGAGGAAAAATCGGATCTGAATTGCATCATCCGAACCCGGGATGCATCGGCGATTGCTTCTGCGGGAAAATCATCTGGACGCTTGTCCGGAAAAACGCTGTTGATTAAAGATAATATTTCCATAAAGGGCGAACCGATTACCTGCGCATCCAATGTGCTGGAAGGATATACAGCGCCGTACAACGCAACCGTGATTGATCGAATTGAGTCTGAAGGCGGCGTTATTTTAGGGCAAACAAATTGTGATGAATTTGCGATGGGATCTTCCACAGAATATTCCACGTACGGTCCGGCAAAAAATCCGTTCGATTCCACGAGAGTAACAGGCGGATCCAGCGGCGGGTCCGCAGCGGCTGTTGCCGCTGATTTGGCGGACATGGCACTTGGATCTGACACCGGCGGATCGGTGCGCCAACCAGCTGCCTTCTGCGGCGTGTACGGACTCAAGCCAACATACGGAAGGGTGTCTCGATACGGACTGGTTGCCTTTGCATCGTCTTTTGACCAAATTGGTCCATTCGCAAAAACTACCGAAGATACTGCATCCCTTTTTGTAAGCATCGCCGGCCACGACCCGAAGGACGCGACATCTTCAAAAGAGCCGGTTCCAAATCTGCAGAATTGCCTCGATGCGCCACCGCCGAAATCCCTCGGAATTCCGCGGGCATTTCTAAAAACCGGACTCGATCCTGAATTGTCCAAAAAAATGAAAGAACTTGAATCTTTCTGCGAAACGGAAGGCATTTCAATCGTGGATGTTGATTTGCCTCACGCGCAGTACGCAGTTTCGACGTATTATATTTTGACGATGGCGGAAGCATCTTCGAATCTCGCGCGATTTGATGGAGTGCGCTACGGTTCCCGTAAATCGGATGAAGATGTGAAGAAATTGTACACTCAAACACGATCTGAAGGATTTGGACCGGAAGTGAAGCGGCGCATCATGCTTGGAACTTATATTTTATCCTCAGGGTATTACGATGCATATTATGCCAAAGCGCAGAAAGTCCGCCAGCTTATAAAGAACGATTTCGTGGATGCGTTTGATTCTGTGGATCTGATATTATTGCCAACAGCACCAACAGGGGCTTTTAAAATTGGCAAAAATGTGGATGATCCTCTGGCGATGTATTTGTCAGATTTATTCACCATTCCGATGAGTCTCGCCGGCGTGCCTGCATTGAATATCCCCGCCGGAAAATTTTCTTCGGGACTTCCCGCAGGGCTGCAGCTTGTGGGGAATTATTTCAAAGAAGAAACAATTTTATCCTTCAGTCGTAGAGTCGAGCAGGCAAGTGTCTTTACCCTTGACTGAGTTTTTCAAACGCCTCTTTATCTATTTATCCTTGAGACCTTTTGGTGAAAAATATCACAAATCTAGTTTTGGAATAAATATGATCCTCAGAACCACCATCTTAATTTTCTTTTTTCTGATAATTCTTCTCACCCAATCCGCCTGCCCCGATAACCCCAAAGAAACCGAATGCGGGGAAAACCAGGTAGAAGTAAACGGCACTTGCGAATGCGCGGATGGCTACCACTGGAATGATGACCAAACCCAATGCAAGTTGGACACCACCAGCCACAACTTTGTGTGGGAGATTGATACACTTGGAGACTACGGCAGTTACCTAAATGACGTAGCCATTATTGATGAGAACAACGTCTGGGTGGTGGGACAAATTATTGTAGATGATCCTGATTCATCTTTCAATGGAACCGGTAGAGAAAAATTTAATGCAGCACACTGGGACGGGAGTGAGTGGGAATTGATTAGAATTGCTCCAACGCCTTATTTGTATGGTGTCTATTATTCAGTCTATGCTTTTAATACAAATGATGTCTGGTTTGGTGGATCAATTGTCGTTCATTTTAATGGAAATAAATTCACACCTTATGGTTCACTAGAAGGGTTCCCGGGTGGCTTTTATGTAAACAAAGTCTGGGGCACCTCCTCTTCTGATCTTTATTTTGTTGGTGGAAATGGTAACATTGTCCACTACGACGGCAGTGATTTTAGGCTGATGGAGAGTGGGACGGAAACAGGGATAATAAACATATGGGGATTAGATGGCCAACATATATGGGCAGTTACATACCAAAACAATGCTAATGGCATAATCAATGAGGTCTTATTTTATAATGGAAATGAATGGACTACAAA